>DBRM01000047.1:4449-37451 GCA_002305965.1 Syntrophomonas sp. UBA1368 | reverse complement strand
GCTGGGGGCGCGGAACAGGGGGGACCATTTCCATAACGTCCTCCAGTTTGACCTGCAGCAGCATCTGGCTCTTCAAAACTGTTTGCAGGGTCCGCCTCACTTCACGGTTCATTTCCTTCAGGCTTTCCAATTCTGCTTCCCCTGCACACGGGCATTGGAGCTTGCCTAATATGAACTTGAGCTTTTCTCCTTCCACATTGATGATGTGTGCCAGGCCTTTTTCCTCCTGGGCTATAGAGGCTAATAACATATCGACAACCTGTTTATGGTCGAGTTTAATATCAGGTTTGATATCCGGGATGATGGGAAATGACATTGGGTCCATATCCTTTCCAGCGTATTATAATAACTATTTTATTCATCGGGAGTTGAAATGTTAATGAAACATTGCTGTTAAAGCTCATTATGCTTAATATAGGCGGTTTGGATCTCTTCATAGTTTTTTTTATGTTCCGCTGCCCCGTCCAGATCGGAGAGCCGGTAAATGTGGCAGGCAGGATAATGGGTATCAACGTAGAGGGCAAACCCCAAAGCAGCGGCTCGTATGCAGAAGTGCCGGTCTTCCCCGATAAATTTAATGTTGTAGATTTCATTGAAATTGACCCCTTTTTCAAGGGCGGTGCGGCCGATCAGCGTGCATGCCCCCAGTCCGCCTACTTTATAGACCCCCGGCACTTTCAGCATACTTATAAATGCCTTGACCCGGCTCATGAGCTCCGGCTGGGTAAGTTCTTCTCCTCTGCCAGCATAAAACAGGTCATATTGATCGGCTGCCCATACCTGGGGCATTTCCGGGTAATCCGGCTCCCACTTGGTCCAGAATATTTCCGCTATGATATCCTTTTTCAGGCTTACCAGCTGCAGCAAGGTCTTCGGATGCAAAATTAGGTCAGAGTCCACCAGGAACAAATAGTCATATCCGCCTTGTAAAGCTGCCTCGATCATGATGTTTTTGAATTCGGCTACTTTCCAGATGAGCTCTTCTTCCCAGATATGGGTGACATCATTACAAATGTATTCCCCTGCTTGAGGCCCTTTCATAATAAATGTATTGGGGGTTTCAGCTGCAAAATCATCCAGCTGTTCACGAGATTCCCTTTCGGTATTGTCATCGACGAAGAAGTAATCAACCGTCAGGCCGCGCAGCTCCAGCTCCCGGATACTGCTTAAAAAATGCCTCAATATTTCACCCTGCTGCCGAATGGGACTGCCTAAAAGTACCCTGATTTTACCACTGTTCATTTGCTGTCCTCCTGCCATTCGATTCTGGCATCACTAGTCGAAAACAAAGGCGTATCAGGGGCCAGCCATTGTATGCGGGCAAAGCTGAGGCGAGGGTCAGGTACTTCTGATGCGCGTATATAGACAAGATAATTGTTGTTTAACAAGGCAGTAACCAAGCCCCCTAATTTGCAGTAATCAACCAGCCTTCCCTTTAGTTCGATCTCAATGGTCCGGCCCGGCTTGCTTTTCACGGCTGCTGCCGGCTTGATCTTTCCGGTAAGTAAAGCTTTCCAGCGTTTCCTCCAGGTACGGCGGGAAAACGCTTTGGCGACTTCTATATTTCTTTTTTTGAAATCGATCATTCTCTGCTGATCCTCCAGCAACGTTTCGATCGCCTCCCTTAATGCCTCCGGGCGGGGATCGATGAGAAGTCCGTTGTAGTTATCAAGGAGCAAATCAGGCAAGCCGCCAATACGGGAGGCTATGACCGCATTCCCTGAAGCCATGGCTTCCAGACAGGATAAGCTGGTGCCCTCACTGTGGACCGAAGGGATCAGTGAAATATCTGCCGCCTGATAAGCCCGGGGCATTTCTTCCATGGTCAGGGGGTAATACTTCACCCGCTCTCCCCAATCTTTCTTCTTGTCGATGACTTGCTCAATATCCTGCGCTCCTCCGCGCCCTACGAAATGAAATTCCACCTCCGGATACTTGACCAGAATCTCATCCATGATCTCCAGCACCAGGTATAAGCCCCGGGCGGCATAAAGCTGCCGGGGATATAAAATCACCGTTTTATCACGTTTCTCCGTGTAGCCTTCGCGGGGTTTGAAAGCCGACAGATCGACGTAGTTGGTGATCAGAATGGTTTTCTGCCCCATTTCGAAATCTACTGTCTGCAGCCAATTCGCGGTATTGGTATCCACCGAGACCAGTTCTTCACAGGCTTTAGCCCCTGCAATATAGCGTTCATTCATTAGCCAGAACGCCAGGGCATTTTCATAGGCGCTGTAAGGGTTATCCCATGATACGCCGTGACTGATGCCGATATTGGGTGAAGCGGCCAGCGGCCAGGCTTCGAAAAAGGCTGAATAAATACATAACACTGCCTGCCCCTGTACCATCTCATAAAATATACGGTTGAACGCTTTAGCACACCGCAGCATCCACCCTTCCGCTTTTTGGCCGCAACGACTCAGGGATATAATGTCTATATTTTTGAAACGATGCATCCAGGGGCTGTCCCCATATTGAAAGATCACCATTTCATGGCCCATTTCTGCACAGACTTCGGCCAGGTCCAATAAATAACGTTCTGCGCCCCCGCTGTAAAAAAATGTGCCTCCATAATCCAGGAAAGTAGCGGTCATTACGGCAACCTTGCCCTGCAGTGCCACATTGGCATATATCTGCCATCCGGCCGGTCTCGATTTGATCCTGGCCTCCAGCCGGTTGGCATTGCTTTCCTGTTCATTGCATGACTGCAGCGGGAAGCAGCGGTCATCGTTTTTAAAACTTTCCATCCAGGATAAGTGCGAAGAAAAAAAGCTGATCAGATTGGCTTGATCAAACACATCCTCCGTTGCTGCAAGCAGGTGTTTTTCAACATGCAGCCATAGGTATTTATGATACAAGATTTCATGCCAGGCCGGCTCTATGTTCTGGGTAGTCAAGACCAGGGCTGCCAGGTTTCTCATGACAGGGATCAGGTCAAGACCAGCCCCAACTGAAATCAGGTTTTCCCCCAGGCTCTTATTCTCCCCGAAATCCGACGGATAACATACCAGGCACAAATACCCCCTGCCGGCCATTTCGCTGAGAAGTATAAGCAAGGATTCCCGGGGGCGGTCATTTTCTCCCAGCAAATAAAGGATGATGGCTTTATACTTCCTGCAGTTTATCATGTTGATGAGCTCCAGGATGCCTGCAGTAAAATGCTTATCTTTGCCCATGTCACTTCTCCTTTGATTATGTTTTACGAAACACGACTTGCGCTGTCATGACATATTATGCAGTAAGGATTATTACTATCAGTGTATGGGGATGGGCGCTTATGAGTGAGATAATGACTTCACGATTTTTTACCAGGGATGATCCACAGCTGAATAAGCCGCTCTTAAAGCTGCCGGAGATCTGGTGGAGCAGGCCGTACGAGTATGCCTGGGCCAGTTCCTTTATCAGCCGTGATCATGTAGTACTTGACGCCGGCTGTGGGATCTGCCACCCCTTCAAATATTATCTTTGTACACTATGTGAAAATGTCTATGCCTGCGATAAAGATGAAAGGCTGCTGTCCAAAGTGCATATATTACGGGAGATGATCAGTGTTTTCGGGGAACAGGCTTTGGATTTCCCTCTGCTTTATTTATCGCTTCCGTATGTAAGCCGGCAGGATATTTCTGCTACCACCTACGATGCAGCGATGTTTGACCATGTAATCTGCATATCGGTTTTGGAACACCTTGTAGCCGGAGAGATTCTCAAAACACTGGTGGAATTCAGGCGCATTATAAAACCGGACGGTCTGATCCTGATCACCATTGATTATCCGTATTTGAGTCTGGATCTTTTTGATCAGATGGTGAAAGAATCGGGGCTGTCCTATGCCGGCCCGGTCAGCTTCGCGCTGCCGGTCGATGCCCTGACCACCGCGTTGTTTCCAGAGTTTCCGGAAGGCATCTTTTCTTTCCGGGCGATACTCAAAAAATAGTTCATTATCAGGAGGTATATTTTGGGTTTAGGAAATAAAAGTTTGTCTCTGGTGATGATCGTCAGAGACGAAGAAAGCTGCCTGCCAAGATGTTTGGACAGTGCAGCCGCGCTAGCTGATGAAATCGTCATCGTGGATACGGGCTCAACCGACCGTACGGTGGAGATCGCCCGTGAGTATGATGCTGTGATCTTCTCTTTCCCCTGGGGGAATGATTTTGCAGCGGCCCGTAATTTCAGTGTGGAAAAAGCAACCATGGACTGGGTTTTGTGGCTGGATGCTGATGAGGAAATCGCCCCGGAAAGCCTGGATCTTTCAATTGAATCAGGCCTTTTGGAGCAATATGACGCCCTGGCGGTGCCGCTGGTGAATTTTTTTGGAAAAACCGTCGATCATGATCAGGTAGTCCAGATCGCCCAGCCCCGGCTTTTTAAAAATCATCTGGGCTTCAGGTTTGAAAACCAGATCCACGAGTGGTTGAATATCTCCTCTGCCTACGCGCAAAACCGGGTAGGGTTCCTGGACCTTGTCATCTATCATTACGGTTATATGGACCCCTTGGTGGAAAACAAGCAGAAGTCCGAGCGCAATGTCAACTTGCTGCTTCAGGATCTAAAAGAAGATAAGGATCACGCCTGGACCCACTACTATCTGGCCGGCGAATACTACCGCCGCCGGAAATTCACTGATGCCTTTGAACATGTCAATCGATCCATCATCTTGTTTTTGCAGAATGGTATCATTCCTCCGCCTTCCATGCTCTATAGCCTGAAGTATTCGATTTTGATCGAGACCGACAGCTGGGAAGGCGCCTGGCCGGGTATAAAATCTGCCGTTAAAATGTTTCCCGATTATGTCGATCTTACCTTCTATATGGGTGTGATCCTGTATCATAAAAAGATGTTCAAGGAGGCTCTGGCCTGTTTTCAAAAATGTATCGAAATGGGTGAAGAGAACCTGAACTACTTATGTGTAAAAGGGCTGGGCAGTTTTCGGGCCTGGCATTTTTTAGGCCTTTGTTATGAGGCATTGCAAAACATCCAGGAGGCATTGTCAGCTTACCAAAAAGCTCTGGTTGCTGCCCCTGGATTCGCTCCGGCCAGTGAATCTATATCAAAACTGTTGGAACAGCATCCCGATGCTATTTGGTAGCTGTTTTAAAAACTTAGCGTAACATTTTTTCTCTGCCCCTCATATTTAGTAGTATAAACTGTAAAAGGAGGGATTTGCCAATGTCATTCCCAACTATTCCCCAGATCACACCGACCATCAGTATTGACAGGGCCCAGGTTGTGAACCTGCTTTTGGCCTCTATTGCTTTCGAAGAACTTGGATTGGCCCATCTTATTAATGCCGAAGCTGAAAAATTGCAGGCGGCATTAGGGACTTTGCCCGGTTTATCTGTAACCGTTTCATCCTTTGCCGGTTTGATCACCATAAACCGTGAAGTGAGAAAGACTTTACAGACCATCATCAAAAAGGAAATGCTGCTGCAATTCAAGCTGGAAAACATCCTGGAAATACCACCCCAAACGACTGTGGTTCCAAATGGGGTAGTAGAATAACACCGGACAGGGGACGCATTTTTGTGTCCCCTGTCCATAAATTTTGTTAAATCAATTTATTTGCTTGACACAAAACAGGGTTTGCCAGTATAATTCAATTTATTAAACTGATGAATCAGGGTAAGTAAGCATGCAACTGAGCTTTCAGAGAGCTGCCGGCGGTGGGAGTGCAGCAGTGACAGGCAGGCTGAATGGACTGATGAGGGCGGACGCGAAATAGTAATATAGTAGCGGCCGACGGGAACTTCGCCCGTTATCAAGGAAGCGCGTATGATGGTACGCGGAACAAGTGGGTCGTTTGGCCAAATTGGGTGGTACCGCATGAGATTTAACTCATGTCCCTTTAATTAAGGGGCATGAGTTTTTTATTTTATATTCACAATAAAAACAGAATGAAAAAGGAGGAGACTGAAATGGCAAAGGTTCCGTACAAAACCTATCTTACTGAAAAGGAGATCCCGCAGCAGTGGTATAATGTACGCGCCGATATGAAGGAACAACATGATCCGCTGCTCAATCCAGGAACTCTGAAACCGCTGGCCACCGAGGAACTGTACCCGATTTTCTGCGAAGAACTGTGCAAACAGGAGATGGACTCGACCACCAGGTATTTCGATATCCCGGGGCCGGTTCAGGATTTCTACAGAATGTTCAGGCCTTCTCCCTTGATTCGTGCCTATAACCTGGAAAAAGCCCTGGATACTCCGGCAAAGATCTACTACAAATTTGAGGGCAATAATACTTCCGGCAGCCACAAATTAAATGCCGCCTCAGCCATGGCCTATTATGCCAAAGCCCAGGGACTGACTTCTCTGGCTACCGAGACCGGAGCCGGACAGTGGGGCACTGCCCTTTCTCAGGCCTGCGCATTTTTTGGTCTGGACCTGACAGTGTTCATGGTCAAGGTTTCTTTTATGCAGAAACCTTTCCGCAAAGGAGTCATGGAAACCTACGGTGCCAAGGTAATTGCCAGTCCTTCCGAGACCACTGAGGTAGGGCGTGCCATTCTGGCTGATGACCCCGCCACCGGCGGCAGTCTGGGCTGCGCCATATCTGAAGCCATTGAACTATCGATGAGAGATGACAAATGCCGTTACGCCCTGGGCTCCGTTTTAAACCAGGTGCTCCTCCACCAGTCGGTCATTGGCCTGGAAAGTAAACTGGCCATGGAAAAAATCGATGAATATCCGGATATCATTGTTGGATGCGCCGGCGGCGGCTCCAATCTGGGCGGACTGATGGCGGCTTTCATGCAGGATAAACTGACCGGCAAGGCAAATTCCCGGTTCATTGCCGTGGAGCCGGCTTCCTGTCCCTCATTTACCCGGGGCAAATATGCCTATGACTTCTGTGATACCGGAAAGATCACTCCCCTGGCCCGGATGTATACCCTGGGCAGCGGTTTTATCCCTTCCGCCAATCACGCCGGCGGCTTGAGATACCATGGGATGTCGCCGATACTGTCCAAACTCTATCATGACGGTTATATTGAAGCCATATCTGTGGAACAGAGCAAAGTATTCGAAGCAGCCACCCTGTTCTGTCAGCGGGAACAGATTCTGCCGGCTCCGGAATCCGCCCATGCCATCTATGGCGCGGTACAGGAAGCCTTGAAGTGCAAAGAATCCGGCGAAGCCAAAACCATCCTTTTCGGCCTCACCGGTACCGGTTATTTCGATATGAACGCTTACATGCAGTACAATGACGGCACCATGACTGATCATGTACCTACTGACGAAGACTTGCAGCGCGGCTTCGAAAGCCTGCCTAAAGTAGACTAATGAAATACGGGAATGAAACACGGGGACAGTTTGACAGTTCCCGTGTTTCTTTTACGTCAGCCAGTAAGTGATATATATCCCGGTCATATGCCATAATGCCACCAGAACATAGACCAAAGCGATCAGGGATGTGTAAAGAAAGGCACGCTTAAAATGGATTCGGGCATAAATAAGCATGACAATGGCAAAAACAACTGCCACACCCATTTTGATCATCAATGCCAGACGCTGATCGGCTTTCAGCAAATATCCCATCAAAGGATTCCCTTCCACCGCCAGAGAATGTGAATACAAGTAGATGGTATGCATTATATCATAGTAGTTGAGCAAAATGACCAAACCCAGCAGCAGGGCAAAACAGAATTGCGGCCAGACAACCCCGGCCTTGGCCAGGGGGAAGACTGCTTTGCTGTATCCGGGCTTTTCCACCTCATCGCTCCTGCCTCGCCCGGCTTCCGCTGGTTGCGTGACCGGGTATGTTATTTTTTCACCTGATATAACATACCCTTCATCGATCAGATTTATGCCTGAAGAGTGACAGGGGGACGACACTTGGGGACGTTCCTTGCAACATGTGGGGACGGTCCGCTGCTGTCACATTCCTTCGGTCTGCAACAGGCAGGTACCATCCCCAATGTCACACTGTCTTCTTTCAACTTTCAACTTTCCAACTAAAAAAGCGCCCCCCTAAAAGGAGCGCTTTGAGTTTGTTCTGATTAGAATGCCATCTCTTGCTCGCCCGCAAGGCTGGAAACTATTGCTTCTGTATCCATATTAAACACTCCGAAGTTTCTTAGCGCCAAAACCACCATTTTTCGATAGAGTCGTTCTTTTATATTCCGGGGTTGATCAAGCTGCAAAGCTTGCAGGAAGCTGCGGGCTTCGCCGGGTATCGATTTGAATAACTCCTTTAAAAGACCGCCATAGACTTTGGAAGGATAGTTTTTGCTCTGACTGCTCAAGGCCTGCATAGCTCCTACCAGAACTGTATCATGCATGCATAGATCAGATCCAAAGGGAAGAGCAGCAAAATAACCCCTATCCTGAAATGGCTTCAGTAATTCCTGCAGCTTTTCCGGATAATTATTTCTATACCGGGCAGGTATTTCATAATCCTTAGGCAGCTTACCGGATTTTTTCGCCTGGGCCAATAGCTGCGGCTGGAATCTGGAGTCAGCGATATTCAGCATCTCCATTATGACCATTTTATCCGGCAGCCCCCGAATATCGGCAATCCCGTATTCAGTTACTACGATATCCCTCAGGTGTTTTGGAATGGTGCAGCTGCCGTAGCTGAAAACGATATTGGATTTTAATGTTTTTCCTGCTCCTTTGGTACTTTTCAGCATTATAATCACCCGGGCATCCGGTAATGCATGCCCCATTGACACAAAATTGTACTGGCCGCCCACACCGCTGACCACCCGCCCGTCTTCCAGGTAATCGGAGGCGATCGAGCCCAGCAAAGTTGCTACCATACCGGTATTGATAAAACGGCCCTCTTTCCTCTGCAGTGTTCTCAGTTCCTCATCACCGTACAGCTGATTGACCTTATCCACCCCGGACATGCCAAACAATTTTCGTTCCTCTTCCGGCATATCATTAAGGGCCTTATAAAAATCCCGGGGCCCGACATAAAAAGCCCCCAGGATAATCGTTCCTTCCTGCAGGTTTTTGCCCAGCAAGGTTTTTATTTCCCTCAAGGCGGCGGGATCATTCATATCGGTGGAGTATCTCATGTCCCCATCTATGATCGTCTGGTTTTCATATTTCAAACCCTTGCGCAGGATGCCGAATTTCACCAGGAAATTGAAATCCTCTTCATCCAGCCGCGAGTGTATGGCTTTCATCGTAATCAGCCGTTCAATGATATCATCGGGGATGTGATCATCTTTCAGATATCCTTCATTGATCAGCTTCATCAGCGGCACGCTGTCATAAACCCTGCGTTTCAAGATCCGGTTTTTATATAGCTGCATAAAAGCATCAACGAACATTTCAGAAGAACCATACAGACCCTGTTTAAAGGTATCGGTCCCGCCCCAATCACTGATAATTTTGCCGTAACGCTCGGAAATGCCGGTCTTTTTTAAAACTTCCAGATAATCATCATTATGGTCATTGCGCATGATAAGCCCGTTTACCACCGCATCCCCCAGGGAGCCGATCCCCACCTGCAGAGTACCCCCATCCTTGATCAAGACACTGGTATTCAAGCCTATCATATGGTCAGTTACTGAAACACTGCCTTTGGGGGCGCCGAACAAATTGTATTGAAATTCCGGTCCGGTCAGGATCATATCATACTCGGTAGCTTCCACCACTGCATCACCATACATGAAGGGCAGATTATTATTGCATTCTGCCACCACCACAAATTTTGCTCCCTCGGCTCGCAGTCGTTTTCCTGCAGCCATGGCGCCGACCACAATATCTGCATTACAGCCCATGGAATACATTGTCCGGCCGTCGATCTCCAGGGAACTGCACAGATGACCGAAAACATTGACTCCTCTGTCCAAGGCATCCCGGACTATATGCGAATAATTGGAATCGATGTGATTCTGCTGGGCGATGTCATCATGCATATAGGTACCGGCTTTGCTGAAAAACTCGAAATGCTCCACATTCTTCGGCATCTTTCCCGCGCGGTAATCAAGCATGTATTCCAGATCAGGAACACCATCAAAGAGTTTGGGTACGATATAATTATAGATTCTCTTTTCCAGGTCACTGCTGCCAGTGGGTTTTTCCAGGGGGAAGGCCGTATAAATTTTCAATGACATAGTGGGATCTGCTTTCACCCTCCGATACAATTCATTCATGAACAGCACCGGTTTCCCCAGCGCCAGCGTCATGGCCATGACTATATCTTTGCCCACATACTCGATGACCTCATCAACACATTTCTTTACATCATTATAGATTTCACCGGAATACTCTCTCATTCTGTCAACTCCTCCCCTCATTATTCCAGAGTTAGAATGATTGGTTATATTTTCAAAATATTCTGTAATTGGCTCATTAATACCTTTAATATATGAAAATATTTTGAAGATGTGAGCGGGAATGTTATATTATAAGGAAAACGTTGGAAACGCCCAGACACTGCAAAATAAGTATTGCGTATAAGGAGAAGGCTGTCATGAATCGGAGAGTGGAACATACCAAACTGCATAACCCGGTCAAGCTCATCATCTGGGCAGGTGTGATCCTGCTGGTCGTGTTGAATTTTTCCGGAGTGGTGACCCTGTGCCGGCAGATATTCGGCGTTTTCTATCCCCTGCTTTTAGGGGCAGCCATTGCTTATGTGCTCAATATTTTAGTTGCCGGCTACGATAAAATTTACTTTCCCGAAAGCCGGAACCGCTTCATTAAAAGCACCCGCAAAGGTACCATCATCATTTTGGCGTTGCTTACCGTGGTCCTGATCCTGGCTTTGCTCTTGCGGGTCATCATTCCCCAGTTCATTGAATCCACCCGTTTGCTTATTGCCGGCTTCCCTGCTATGTATGATAACTTCCTGATCTGGCTGCACCGGAATGCTGATCTGCTGCCAGGCCTAAAGCAGCAGATCACAGCACTGAATATGGACGGAGAAACCCTCATAAAGAAAGGCTTCACTTTAATCAGCAATTGGGCCTTTGGAACCGTTTCCCTGATCGGCTCCGTTTTTAGCAAGCTGACCAATTATCTCATAGCCATTATCTTTGGTGTTTATCTGCTGTTTGGTAAAGAACAGGTAAAAAGTAATTTCTCCAAGTTATTTGACACTTATATGCGGCCACAGCGGCGGGAAAAATTATATGAAGGATTGCGCACTGCCGACGAAGCCTTTTCCAGTTACATCATCGGGCAGTTCAAAGAAGCAGTTATTTTAGGCGTGCTTTGCACCCTGGGCATGATGATTTTCGGGTTCCCCTATGCTTCCACTATTGGGCCGGTCATCGGGTTTACCGCCCTGATCCCTCTGGTGGGTGCCTATATTGGTGCCGGTTTGGGGTTCCTGCTGATCGTGATGGTGGATCCCGTCAAAGCCCTGGGCTTTATCGTTTTTATCATCGTATTGCAGCAAATTGAAGGTAATCTGATCTATCCCAAAGTAGTCGGAGATACTATCGGGCTGCCGGGCATCTGGGTATTCGCTGCCATTATTGTGGGCGGCGGTCTGCTGGGCATCGCCGGCATCCTCCTGGGCGTTCCGGTTGCTGCCACCATCTACAAACTGCTGGCCAAAGACGTCCAAAACAGGGATAGATTAGTGAGGAGTGAGGAGTGAGGAGAACGCGTAAAGCGATCTGCCCCTTGTCACCTGAAGCAATAGTAAGGGGCGCACATTGTGCGCCCCTTCTGTTGTTTGGCCATGGATTTGCTATCGCTCAGCCTTCGCCTGGTTCCAACTTTCAACTTTCTGCTTTTCAATTCTCTCCAAACTCCTCACGCCTCACCCCTCACTCCTCACCCTTTCTTCCTCGCCAAAATTTTATCAGCGTAATACGTTACAATGGCAATTGATCCGATAATGGACAGGTAAGTGATGATCATGTAAAACAACTGATTGGGCTGTCCTTCCTGCCCGTGCCGGCCTCTGAAGTCTCCCTTGCCCGATCCTGGCTGACCGCGGTGGAGCCCTCCCGGTAAAGGTTGCTGCTGTCCCTCGCCTCCCCGGCCTTCTCCCTTAAATTTGCCGGGCGGCAGTCCTCCTCTTTTGTGCAAACCTTCCCCTAACCCATAAGGAATCGGTCCTGCACCGTTCAGATCTCCACTGTAAATAGCAGCATAAGTGCTGACCATCGCCGGTACTTTTCCGTAAAAATCAGTCTGCACCGCGCTGAAGATTCCGAAAATGAGTATGGCTGCCGCCACAGCCCTCAGAACATAATTTATCCCAGGGCGGATCTGTATTATGGAAAACATTTTCTTAAAGACACTGATCAGCCATCTCCCATTCAGGCCGATATGAAGCCCCACCAGCGTCAGGGCCAGATAAGACATCCCTTCATGCAGCGGTCTCATGGCAAAACCTTCGACGCGAAGGCCGGGGAACAGGATCTCGGAGATAAACAGCCCGGTTATGATGATGGTCAGCATACTGATAAAGATCAGCACATTGAACCAGAACATCAGCTTGTTTCGGGCTTTAAGTTTCGATGAGAAAAGTACTTTGGCAATGTTCTTGACCCACTGCCAGTTTAAAACGATGTGGATCACAAACACAGCCCCGATGATCAGCCCTCCGATCTCGTGGTAGCTTAAGGAAATCATTTTGGCTTTGACAAAAGTAATTAGAAAGACCAACATCAGCAGGTCTAGAAACCATTTAAAATAATCTTTCTTCACAGGGCTCCCCCCTCTATATTCATTATACTATCAATAGAATAAGCCAGAACTATGAACATCTCATGAACAAACTATGAAGAATCAGTGATAAAAACCTATAAGTGATGCTTTTCCTTTTGCATAAGGCGTTAAAGTTTTTGGAAATACTAGATAGAGCAAAGGAGGGAAGTTGGTGAAGCTCTCAGAATTTTACGAAAAAGTTTTAGCAGCTCTTTTGGTCATATGTATCCTGGGCGCAGGATTATTCTATCTCCAGATCAGGGATCAGGAGCCGGTCATGCCTGTACAGGGCAAAGTGGGAGAACCCCGTTCAGATGACGTTTGGATGATTTCCCGTATGGTAGCGGCCGAGTCCCGTGGTGAACCTTTTAATGGGCAGGTAGCGGTGGCATCTGTTATCGTGAACCGGGTTCGCAATCCGAAATTCCCCGGGACAGTAAACGGCGTAATATATCAGCCTCTGGCTTTTACGCCAATTGTGGACGGACAATTCTGGTCGGTAAACCCCACGGATACACATCTGCGCGCCGCCCGCTACGCCCTAAACGGCTGGGATCCTTCTTATGGTTCGATTTTTTACTGGAATCCGGCTACTGCAACCAGCAAGTGGATCTGGAGCAGAAAAATCATTACCCGGATCGGCAAACATGTTTTTGGTATTTGATTTTAGAAAGAGGTGAACGAAAGATTGCGCAATCATAAAGTCCTGATCGGCTTGCTGCTGGTAGTGGGGCTGGCGGTTGCCGCCGGTTCCTATTATTCCGCTCAGTATTATAAGCAAGCCAATGCCTCTCAGAATGCATTGGAAGCCAGTTACCAGAATAACTTCTTTAATCTGATCGAAAACATGGAAAACCTGGACGTGCTGCTGGGGAAATCCCTGGCTTCCAACTCCGCAGGGCAGAACGCGATCACCTTTGCCAGCGTCTGGTCAATGGCCGAAATGGCCAAGGCCAATTTAAGCAATCTGCCGTTAGGCACTATCAATACCGTGCGCAGCAATCAATACCTGTCGCAGTTGGGTGATTTCAGCTATTCATTGGCACAAAAGGCCGCCGATGGCCAGGAAATAAACGATAGTGACTGGCAGAAGATCCGGCAGCTGCATAATGAAAACCGGACGATCCATAAGGAATTACGTTCCCTGGTGGAATTGATGCAGGAAAAACAAGTGCGCTTCGGCAGTCTGGCCAGGGTTGACAAAGACAAGCTGCCTCAGGAAAGCCTGGCTGTTTTGGAGGGTTTCGGCAAACTGGACGAGCGGCTGCAGAATGAAGTACCTACCTTAACTTATGACGGACCATTTTCCGATCATGTGGTTAACAGATCCCCACGCGGACTGACAGGAGCAGTGATCAATAAAACCCAGGCAGAAAACATTGCCCTGCAGTTTATTAAAAAAATGAACCGTACCGGCCGATATACAGTTGGCACCACCAGCCTTGCCAGCGGTCGTATTGCTTCCTATTCAGTCACCCTGAAACCTCAGGAGGCCGGAAGGTCTGAACTTATACTGGGCATTAGCCGCAAAGGCGGTCATGTTGTCTTGATGATGGACGGCGGGGAACCGGCGGCGGCCAAACGGATCGGCTATGCACAGGCCATTCGCAAGGCGGAGGATTTTGTGGACAAATTAGACCTGGGAGCCTTTGTGGCCACTGGTCATTTGGCGGAAGGGAACGAACTGCTGGTCAACTTTGCCGCACTGCAGGACGGTGTGGTTATCTATCCGGATATGATCCAGGTCAGTGTTTCTTTAGATACCCGCAATGTAGCCGGCTATGATGCCAGCAAATATTTGCTGTCCCATACGAACAGAGAACTGCCGGCACCTGCGCTCACCGAAGATGAAGCCAGAGCCAAAGTAAATCCCCGGCTAAATATAGAAAGAGTCCGCCTGGCCCTTATCCCTCTGGGCAACCTGGAAGAACGGCTGACCTACGAAGTGAAAGGGAAGATCGACAGCGATACTTACTATGTCTATATCAACGCTTTGACCGGCTCCCAGGAAAAGATCCTGCTGATCGTGGAAACACCAGAGGGGTCACGGAGTATATAAGTAGAAAGTTGAAAAGTGGAAAGTCGGAACCAGGCGCTGGCCAAGCAGTGGTCAAGTAATTTCTGAGCAATAGCCGTAGGAGCTTTCTTGATTAGTTGGTTAGTTGGCTAGTTGGTTAGGGAACAGCAAAAAGTTAGAAAGTTTGATCCAGGCGAAGGCTGACCGATAACAAAGCTAAGGCCAAACAGCAGAAGAGGCGCACATTGTGCGTCCTTTGCTATTGCTCAGCTATTGACAGGAGGTAAATCGCTTTCCACTTTCCACCTTCTGCTTTTCCAACTTTCCACTTTCTACTTTTCCAACTTTCCACTTTCTACTTTTCCAACTTTCTGTTTTCCACTGTCCCCTAACAAACTAGCCAACTAGCCAACTAGCCAACTAATTACTATAAGCTATTTCAAAAATTGATGGGTCCGTCCCATTTTATAGGCCAATAAAATCATGCTTATTTCTTCCTCATTCAATGAGCGGGCGTACATCTTTTCAAACTGCTGTATAAGTTTCTCTGTGTCGATCTCCTTTTTTTGCTCTCTCCATCTTACCGGTATATAATGGGGGTCATACTTTATTGGCTGTATGGAAGGATGATAGATTCTTTTTAAAATCTCAGTGGTATAACCAGCATCATGGAACGCATTGTGAAAGGTATGGACAATTGGAATATTCATGGCAGCTGCAGCGTTCTCCAGCCCTACCACGTTTTTTCGCGGAAGGCCCAGATATGCGGATACGTAAGGCTGCAAATCAATCACCAATGAGGGCAAAAGCGTTTCATCCAACTGATGATGCCTGGCATTTTTGAAAAGCCCGCCTATGTCAGCCATGCTCCAAGTACAAAAGACCGCATCGTTTCCGCCGATAAACTCAATGAATGCTTCAAAGACCTCAGGGAATGTCTCCTCTTTTAACAGCTGTTCAGTGGAAATACCCGTCAACTGGGTGATAAACGGATCAATTTTATCGTAGAAGGTTGGTTTGACATAACGATCAAAAGTGCCCAGGGTATGAAAATCCGGATCCAATTTAACGGCTCCAATCTGAATGATTTCAAAGGGAGGTTTTTCCCCGGCGGGGAAATTCTGCAGAGAAGAAAAATCCTGATTGAATTCCAGGTCAAATACAATAAAATTCATGAAAATAGCCTTTTTATCAGATTTGCCCGCCATCACCATAAGCCGGGCATGTATATTTAGTATAAACACTCCGTTTACTTTTTAAAATCTGAAAAATATGAACGCGTGAGGTGTGAGGAGTAAGGAGTGAGGAGTGACGCTTAATGCCTCACGCCTCACGGGTTCTAGCCCCTAGCCCCTAACCAACTAACCAACTATCCAACTAACCAACTAATTGCTTTTCGGCAGCCTGATAATGGCTTTGAACAAGTCACCGTCAATTTCCACTGTAAAACTGCCCCCCTGGATTTCCAGCAGGCTCTGGGCAATGGAAAGGCCCAGTCCGCTGCCCTGACTGCTGCGGGACTCATCCCCTCTTTTAAAACGTTCCATCAGCTCGTCAGCAGATATGTTGAGCGGATAAGCGGAAATATTTTTAAAAATGATACCGGCCTCCGCTCCCTGGTCAACGATATCGATATAGACCCGGGAACCTTCCAGGGCATATTTACAGATATTCAGGAACACGTTTTCAATAGCTCTCCACAGCAATTTCCCGTCAGCATTGACCAGTATCTTTTGTTCCGGCTGGCTGATTTTAAAATCCAACTGCCGCGCCTGTATCTGTTCGTCAAATTCACCCAATCCCTGGGCGATCAGTTCCGCCGGGTCAATAGCCTTGAGTTCCACCGGTAAATTTCCGCTGGCCGCTTTGGAAGCTTCAAACAGATCATCGGTCAAGGTTTTCAGGCGCTGTGACTTCTCCTCCAGCACCTGCACATATTCGGCGATTTTTCCCGGGTCCGATTCATTTTTCAGCAGATCCACATAAGTGATCACCGAAGTCAGCGGAGTCCTGATATCATGAGATACATTGGTGATCAGCTCGCTTTTCATCCGTTCGCTTTTGATCTCATTTTCCACTGCCTTATTTAAGCCGTCTGTGATGGAGTTGATATCCGCTGCCAACATGGCAAACTCACCATCCCCGGGAACATCGATCTTGTAATTCAAATCCCCTTCTTTGACTGCCTTGATCCCTGCTTTGACCGCTTCATATTCCTTGACTTTCTGCAAGGCAAACCATGCTCCGGCGGCAACCACCACTACAAAAAAGAAGGTTGCCATACTGGCAATCAAAGGATACAAAATGGCGATCAGAACTATCTTGGTAGCCGTACTGCCGCTGCTTGCAACATCTTTGATAAACTTATACAGGGCCAGGCCGAGGGTATATAACAGTGTGTGCCGCAGAAATGTCCCATTTTTGATATGCTTGGCCAGGGACAGGATCAGCGTGAGTCCCAGCGCGCTGATCAGGAGCGTACAAGGAAAGAAGTACTGAGAATAGATCTGGTAATTTTGCTCCCAAGCGGCCATCTGCACAGCACCCGCGCCCCAGATCATGATCAGAGCCAGGCAAAGGGCTATATTGATATCATTATAGATCCGGTCTATGGAACTTAAATGGATCTCATCATCCTCAGGACTCCTGCCGATAGCAAACATCAGAAAGATAAATGCGCCTGCAAGGACCAGAATGATATACCAGCCGTATTCAGGTATGTTCACGTAATCAAAGTTTTCCGATCCGAATAAATATTTATTTATGAGCATGGCCAGGAGGCCGGTGTAACTGACCACGACTACGATAAAAGCAATGATTTTGGCAGCTGCGGAATAACTAAATTTTTTCCACTTTATATCCAATGCCCCACACCACCTTCAAATATTTTGGTTCTTTCGGGTTGATTTCAATTTTCTCCCTGATCCTTCTGATGTGGACAGCCACGGTGTTCTCTGCGCTATAAGCTGCTTCATTCCAAACCTTTTCATAGATATCATCAATGGAAAACACCCGGCCGGCGTTCGCCGTCAAAAGTTTCAGGATCTTGTATTGCACCGGGGTAAGTTTGACTTCTTCCCCGTCGACTGTTACCAGTTTGCATTCATCATCGATCACCAGGCCTCCGGTTTTATAGACCCGGTCATTGACCTCCAGACTGCCCAGAGTGGTATATCTGCGCAGCTGGGACTTGACCCGGGCGATCAGTTCCAGGGGGTTAAATGGCTTGGTCACATAGTCATCCGCCCCCATATTCAGCCCCAGAATCTTGTCAGTGTCCTCAGACTTGGCCGACAGCATGATCACCGGAATAGCACTCTCCTGCCTGAGCTTCACCGTTGCCCGGATGCCGTCCATTTCCGGCATCATTACATCCATGATCACTAGGTGGACCTCGTTTTCATTCAGTATGGCAAGAGCCTCACGTCCGTTATAGGCTTTGAAAACATGATAGCCCTCATTTTCCAGATAGATCCTGATGGCTTCAACTATTTCCCTGTCGTCATCACAAACTAAAATATTTATGACGAATCACTCCCATAAATCAAGTCAAACAAATTATATCACACCCCTTTTCTTGATCCTGGGGTAATGATATCAGGCAAATCTTACGATACCACTGTCACAATTCTTAAGAAATTATGAATTCGTGAGGAATGAGGAGTGAGGGGTTAGGGGCTAGGAGTAAAGCGTTAGGAGAAACCACGCTCCTTGGGTTGTAGAGGTGATCAGTGAACGCCCGCACCTTACCGGCGAGCCTGCGAGGCCATGAAATATTAAGTTGGAAAGGTGTAAGACGTGAGACGTCGATCCCAGCGCAGGAGTATATCCTTGTGTGGAGGAAAAGAGGTAAAGGCAAGGGTCGCACTGGAAAAGAGGCGCACTATGTGGGCCACTTCTGTTGTTTGGTCATTGACTTGCTATGGCTCAGCCTTCGCTTGGTTCCAACTTTCAACTTTCTGCTTTCCAACTCTCTCCTAACCCTTAGCCCCTAGTTCCTAGCCCCTGTCCCCTCACTCCTCACCCCTCACTCCTCACGATTTGACCGTCACCCTGGTCACATACATGATTTCGCAGGCGCCGTTGCCGGTGTCGGTTCTGGTGAGGCTGGATTTCCAGGGGCCGTCCTTGAAATGGACTTCCACCAGATATCCTCCCAGCTGTACATGATCATTTTTTCGTACTTTTTTGATTTGACGCAGTATCTCCTGATTCTGGTGGATCAAATGTACATTGGCAGAGTGAGTGGAAATGTATTGCTGATCTACGTGGCATTCGGGAGAAAATTGATAATGGCACCATCGCCCGCTCTGGGAGTACTTGATATGTTCATCGATCTCGCTCTTATTCAGATCCCCCCAGGCCAAAGCAAAATCATATTTGGCTACCTGGGATGGATAGTCAGCATACTTCTTCGTCCCTTTCACCACCCCTTCAACCACATATTCAGCCAGCAAGGTCAGTTCCACGTCTCCCTCTTCGCCGGAGACGGTCTCTGTCTTGTGCTCTGCAAGATCCGTCTGTACCGGATCAGGAATATGGCCACGGTAAGGTTCATTAGCCATTACGGCATTGACTATTAAAAAGGCTGCCACAATATATCCGATCAGTAATAACTTGCGAAAATTGTTCACTGGCATCATCCGCCTTACTCGTAATATATCTAAGTTCTTCCGCAAACAGATAATTCCTCCTTATGACTGGGCTCCCGTTGCCATAATGATATACTTTATGCTATTTTAGAAATTGTGAAAGAAACACCCACTGAAGCAGGGAGGTACATAGATTGAAGCCAAAAACGATCCGGCTGGCCACAGCAGAAGATGCCGCCGGCATATTGCAGGTGTACGCACCTTATATAACCGATACCACTATCACTTTTGAATGCAAAATCCCCAGCGAAGAAGAATTTCGCTCCAGAGTCAAAAGTACTTTGCAAAAATATCCCTGGCTGGTATGTGAAACAGATGGGCATATCATCGGCTATGCTTACGCGGCTGCTTTCAACGAGCGGGAAGCCTATAACTGGTCCGTGACATGTTCGGTTTATGTTGATCCCCGGTATCACCGGCAAAAAATTGGCCAAGCACTATACACTGCTTTGTTCGAATTATTAAAACTACAGGGCTTTTACAATGTCTATGCTATAGTTACGGTCCCTAATGTAAAAAGCGAAAGTCTTCATGAAGCCTTCGGTTTTGAAACTATTGGGGTCTTTGCCAGGATCGGATTTAAGTTTGACCATTGGCTTGATATCAAATGGTATGGATTAAAACTCAATCAACAGCCCGATTCCCCCCAACCCCCCAAACCGATCGGAGAGATTGCCGCAACAGACCAGTTCCGGCAGGTGCTTAAAAAAGCTGAACAGATGATATAGTTTCCGCTCCCCTAATCAACTAACCACTAGTCAACTCCCTCCTCACTGTGTATACTTACCTGTATACCATGACAATGTGCCAATATATTGCTAGAATTTATGTTATACATTAAAAAAATCGGCAATTACGCCTGAATAAATACAATATGATGAACGGAGTGAAGTTATGAAGGTCAGAATTACCGAAACGGTTTTACGAGACGGCAACCAATCTTTGATCGCAACCAGGCTGCCATTTAGTGATTTTGCACCGATCCTGGAGAAAATTGATAATGCCGGATATTATTCAGTGGAATGCTGGGGAGGGGCTACTTTTGATTCCTGTCTCCGGTTCTTAAGCGAGGATCCCTGGGAACGGCTGCGACAAATTAAAGCAAAAATGCCGAAGACCAAGCTGCAGATGCTGTTAAGGGGACAGAATCTGCTGGGTTACAAGCATTATCCCGATGATGTAGTGCGGAAATTCGTCGACCTTTCTATTAAAAATGGCATTGATATCATCAGGATCTTTGATGCTTTAAATGATTTCAGGAATATCGAAGTCGCCATGGATCAGACCAAACGAAGCGGCGGTCATGCACAGGGAGCCATATGTTATACCATCAGCCCGATCCATAATCTTGATAACTATGTTAAACTGGCCAAACAGCTGGAGGAAATGGGCGCTGATTCCATCTGCATCAAAGACATGTCAGGGATCCTGGGTCCCCAGGATGCCTATGATATGATCCGGGCCTTCAAAGATACGGTGAGCAAGCCGGTCATTTTGCATACCCATTCCACTACCGGACTGGGCCCCATAACTTGTTACAAGGCGATAGAAGCAGGATGTGACTGCATCGATACTGCCATTTCCAGCTTTTCAGGCGGCACCTCACAACCCGCCACAGAAGCCCTGCATTATGCCTTGAAGCAGGCAGGTTATGATACCGGACTTGATGTGTCTGTGCTCAAGGAAATAAATGATTTCTTCAAACCGATCAAAGAAAAATTCGTTCAATCAGGTATTTTGGAGCATTATGTGCTCGGTTCCGATACCGATGCTCTGGTATATCAGGTACCGGGAGGAATGCTGTCCAATCTGATCTCCCAGCTTAAACAGCAGAATGCTTTAGACCGTTTGCAGGAAGTATTGCAGGAAGTACCGGTGGTTAGACAGGATTTGGGCTATCCGCCGCTGGTGACACCTATGAGTCAAATTGTTGGAGTACAGGCTACGATCAATGTATTGTACGGCGAAAGATACAGCAACATTTCCAATGAGTTGAAATCCTATTTAAGAGGCGAATACGGCAAAGCCCCAGGTGAGCTAAATCAGGAACTGGTTAAACGGGTACTGGGGGATGATCAGCCCATTACCGGCAGATATGCTGATAATCTGGAACCTGAATTTGAAAAAACCAAGCAAATGTTAGGTACATTAGCTGAAAACGATGAAGACGTACTTTCTTATATCGCTTTTCCGCAAATTGCTGAGAAATTCTTCAGGGAACGGGAAGATAGAGCTGCCGTTAAAGTCAATTACGCCATCAAGCGAGTGTAAAGGAGGGTATCTATGTCTATTGCAGATAGTTTGCTGGTATCCGTACTGGGTCTGTTCGTAGTCTTCCTGGTGCTGATACTGCTGAGCTTCCTTATTCATATCCAATCGATCATATTAGGATATATCACAGCTTATCAGCAGCGCAATGCAGAGGCCAGCCACACCATAATACCCGTCGAAGACCAGCCGGAGGAAGCTGATCAAGGCTGGACCGCCGGTGAGCTAAAACTGATCGGCGTGGATGAAAAGACCGCGGCCATGATCATGGCCATCATCAGCGATGAAACACAAATTCCTTTGTCTGAATTACAATTTAAAAAAATAAAAGCCATTGACCAGATAAATTAGCCTGATACAGGGGGAGAAGAAATGAAATATATTGTGACCATAAATAATAAAAACTATGAAGTGGAAGTGGAAAGGGGCAAAGCCCATATCGTGCGGACTACCCAAACAGTGGAAGCTCCTGTAGCCACATATACTCCGGCAGAATCTGCTGCACCTGCTGCACCGGCGGCTCCGGTTCTTCCGGTCCATACCGATATGGTGGAGGGTGAACTGCTGAAAGCCCCGATGCCGGGGATTATCGTTTCTGTAAATGTAACGCCGGGTGCCTACGTAAAAAAAGGCCAGGTCCTGGTGGTGCTGGAAGCAATGAAAATGGAAAACGAAATCGTTGCTCCACGGGATGCCATCGTATCCCAAATCATTGTTGCGAAAGGTATGTCTGTATCAACCGGTGACATCCTTCTTGCGCTACAACAGTAAGGAGGGTCACAATGTCATTTTCTTTTTATGAAACCATGTTGAAAATATGGAATACCTCCGCCTTTGCGGTCATGACCTGGCAGGAAGCACTGATGATCGCAGTGGCCTGTGTCCTAATATATTTGGCAATCGTCAAAAAATATGAGCCGCTATTACTGCTGCCCATCGCCTTCGGCGTATTGCTGGCCAATCTGCCCCTGGCCGGGTTGATGTCGCCTCCCACAGAGAATGCCGTCGGCGGATTGCTTTACTATTTGTACCAGGGCGTCAAACTGGGCATTTATCCCTCACTGATTTTCCTGGGTATCGGCGCCATGACTGATTTTGGCCCGCTGATCGCCCGGCCTTCCAGTTTGTTTTTGGGTGCTGCCGCCCAGCTGGGCATATATATCGCCTTTATTGTCGCCATTGCCCTGGGTTTTGCGCCTAATGAAGCGGCATCTATCGGTATTATCGGCGGTGCCGACGGGCCTACCGCCATCTTCCTTACTTCCAAACTGGCTCCTGAGCTGCTGCCGGCCATCGCTATTGCCGCCTATTCATATATGGCCTTGATCCCTTTGATCCAGCCGCCTTTTATGCGCCTCTTGACCACCAAAAAAGAAAGAGAAACCAAAATGGAACAACTCCGGGAAGTTTCCAAATTGGAAAAAATCGTCTTTCCCGTCATCGTAACCGTGGTGGTCTGCATGCTGCTCCCATCTGTAGCCCCGCTGATCGGTATGCTGATGCTGGGCAACCTTTTCCGGGAATCCGGAGTAGTGGAGCGGTTAAATGAGACTGCGCAAAACGCATTAATCAATATCGTTACTATTTTTCTGGGAACCACGGTGGGGGCAACGGCTGTTGCCGACATTTTCCTGCGGCCTGAGACCCTGAAAATAATAGCCCTGGGATTATTGGCGTTTATCTTCAGTACTATCGGCGGTTTGCTGCTGGGCAAACTGATGTACCTGGTCACCGGCGGCAAAGTCAATCCTTTGATCGGTTCAGCCGGTGTTTCTGCTGTACCGATGGCAGCCCGGGTATCACAGATAGAAGGGCAAAAAGCCAATCCCGAAAATTTCCTGCTCATGCATGCCATGGGGCCCAATGTGGCCGGTGTGATTGGCTCCGCAGTAGCTGCAGGTTTTCTGTTGGCCATGTTCGGCTAATTAGATCAAATGCCTTTGAAAGGGGCAGCAAACCCGGGAGGAATCAGTCTTCACGAAACCAGACGTATTCAGGAACTGGGGATCATGCGATTCGCAGCAACTACAGCCGGAGGAGGAATAAGTTTTGAAAAAATTTTTAATGCAGCAACTGGAAGCGGCACTGCTGAAGAGGCAAAAAGTCATCGTGCGTGACATTACCGGTCTGGGCAGGGAACGCCGGGTTCCTCTGGAGTTTTTAATCAAAAACGATTATATCCGTACCTCAGCCTTGGAACTGGCCGCCCAGGAGATATATGAAGCCGGTGTTCAGGGTGCTGCTGCTGAGCTGGGCGTATTCACCGGAGATTTTGCCCAATATATCAATCAGGTGTTTCCCGATCGTAAGCTGTACTTGTTTGATACCTTTTCCGGTTTCGATAAAAGGGACCTGCAGGCAGATCATGCCCGGGGCCATCATACCCGGGACAATCAAAGATTCAAGACCGGAAGCATCGATCTCGTCATGAGTAAAATGAAACATCCCGCCAACTGTATCGTGAAAGCCGGCTACTTCCCGGATACCGCAGAAGGACTGGAAGATGAACGATATTGTTTTGTCTCCATTGATGCCGATCTGTATAATCCCATTTATGAAGGGCTGAAATATTTTTACCCCCGGCTAAGCAAAGGCGGCTACCTGTTTGTCCATGATTATAACCGGGATATTTTCAAAGGAGCCAAAGAAGCGGTGAGACAATATTGCGCCGAAAACGGCCTTACTTTCTTCCCCCTCACCGATTCAGGCGGTTCTGCCGTCCTTACAAAATAAACGAGACAGGGATGCAGGCGGTTTCCCTTAATGCTTGTTCCCTGTCCGCTTCTCTTACTCAACGAAGTCCTGTGCAGCAAGATCTATCTGCAATTCGGCATAAGCTCAATTCCGCATGGCTGGCCTGTCTGTTTAAATAAGATCTCACCGGAGCTTTTTTTCAGAGTTACTGTCACAGACCCCGAAAGCCCCTCCTTGATAGCAGCGGACATGGCACCCAGATAAGGAGCATGGATTGTGGTAACCGTTTTGGCCTGGGCATTGATGGTAAGTATCAGGTCTTTTCTCTTCACGGTTAGCCGGGCCTTTTCAGAGGTAAATTCGTGCAGTTCAAGACTGCTCTTGTTGTAACTGGCAAAGCGGTATTCCTGGTCATCCAGGCAAAAATTAATAATAAAGCCGGTAAAATGACTGCCCATAAAAGGGATTTCCCCGATGGAACACATCAAAGAAGCGCCTGCATCATCAAAATGGTTGCTTTGTATCCAGCAATAGGAGGAAGGGAAAGAGGAGCCCCAATCTTTTTCGATGTAGCCTTTGCCGCCTGTAAATGAAATGTCCTCCCCATCCAGCGCCAGACTGCCTGCCAGATGGTGATTCATGCTGATAACGCCGTGATAGCACTCCATGCGGGGGATATAGCCAAAAACCCCCATGATGTTAGGATGAAGCAGGCTGGTTTTTATACTATGCAGGGCTCCGAAGCTCATCTCCCCTTGCACTGTAAGTACTTCACCCGGAAGTTTGACCATTATGCCGGTTGCTGAAAAATGATTTTCGCCGATTCTGATGGCAAAGGGTTCATCCTGCCAGGCAAAGGCCTCCAAGGGAAAGCGGAAGTTTTCAAATTTCATATTGGTCTGCGGCGGAATGCCGGAAACCCGGGTAACAAGCACCTGAATAAAACTATGCGGGTCCCGCTGCTCATAACTAATACCCGGAATAAAACAGATGGCAGTGCCCAGATCACTTGACACTTGTTTGTAATACCATCCTTCAAAGTAAGCCCGGCGCTTGCCGCGTCCCTGAAACAGGATCGGATTACGGATCAATTTCAGCCACATGCGTGTTCGCTCCTAAACTTTACTTCCTTTTTCATGAACTGAAATTTATTCTGCCCTTTGACCGGTATAATATGTATCAAAGATTTCATAAAACAGGTATGTGTCCCCAAGGTTTTAATAATATTTCTCTTTCCGGCACATGCTAATTAAAAAACAAGGAGCATGTTCTATGGAAAGCAAAAGAGCGGCCGAAATATTCGATTCCTTAGGGGTCATTGAAGTGTGTTATCAGGGTTTACCGGTTTGGATCGAAAAGCTCGACGGGGATCGGGCGCAGGTCCAAAATCTTCAGACCAGACAAAGTTTTGAAGTATCCGTACAGGATCTGGCAGAAGGATAGGATTTTTTATTTCATAACTGCGTGGTAAGATAATAAAGGATCAACTATACAGCAAGAGAAAGGAAACGGTCAGTGTACGGTTTCCTTTTTGCGGTGTGGGAGATTGTGATGTGAACAGGACTTAGTTGACAGGAGGCAGGGAGATCGTATGAAAAGAAGTGATTTACTGCTGGTCGGCATATTGATCTTCATTGGCCTGGCCGGCTTGCTGGTTTTCAAAAGCCTGGCCGCCGACCACCTCATCGCGGTGATCAGGCAGGATGACCAGGTGATCGAACGGATCGACCTTACGAAAGTAAAGGAATCCCGGACCATAACCGTATCCGGGGATTATCATAATATCATCCAGATAGAACCCAACCGGATCCGCTTCGAAAAGTCCGACTGTCCTGAACAGATCTGCGTGTATACCGGATGGTTGAGCGAATACGGCGATATTGCCGTATGCCTGCCCAATAAAGCCATCGTATCCATTGAAAAAGAGTAATGGGGGCGCCGGAACGGCTCCCTGCTTCCCGGAGGAATCGGTTTGAACGAGAACAGACGTATTCAGGATCTGGATATCATGCGGGTGGCGGCTACTGCAGCCGTCATCCTCATCCACAGTACAGCACAGCAAATGACACAGTCAGAAACAGGCTATTACGGCAACCAGCTGGCCCGTTTCGCTGTCCCTATGTTTCTCATCATGTCCGGGTTCCTGCTGTCCGGTCGGGATCTGTATTCCCGTTTGCTGCCCCGTACTCAGTTCTATCGCAAACGTTTCGATCGCATCCTCCTGCCCTATGTGATCTGGACCATCATTTACAGCCTGGTACTGCATTTTTATTTCAATGGCATGCAGAATACCCATCTGATCTTGCCGGATATGTTCCGTCATCTGCTGCTGGGTAACGGTTTCACCCATCTTTATTTTGTGGTGATCATCATCCAGCTTTATCTGCTGTATCCTTTTATCCGCGGGCCGTTTACAGCCCATCCAGGAACTTTTCTGCTGCTGTCCCTGGCTGTATCACTGCCCTGTCAGTACCTGCTATACCAGCATGCCATTCAGGGTCTGCCCTTTCCACCCTATGTAGGAGAAATTTCCCTGATTGCCTTTCCGGTCTGGATCTTTTACTTTTGCCTGGGGATGTACCTGGCGCAAAAAGACTTTAAGCTGGAAATGTCAGGGCGGATTCCCTGGCCGGCCTGGCTGCTGATCTGGATCATCAGTCTGTCCCTGCTGCTTTGGGACAGCCGGCAAACTGCCAGCTATGCACTTTCCATCAAACCCACTGTTATTCTCTATGCCGTGTGCAGCTTTCTGCTGCTTCGGTCCTTGCTGAACTATTTCAACGCTCAAAGCGGCCGCATCATCACCTGGCTCAGTGACCAGTCCTTTTTGATCTACCTGCTGCACCCGCTGATGGCCAATTTCCTGGTGTTCCTTTCCCTGCATTTGGGGCGCCCCGATCTATGGTCCAGCAATGCTGGCACCCTGGCAAAATTTCTCCTGACCCTCATTTTCACCTTGATTGCCGCCGCGGTCATTGTTCGCACCCCCTTGGCCAAACCCCTGGGCGGCCAGCGGCAGTAACATTGCGTGAGGCGTGTGGCTCCTTCGCTCGTCACCAGGGGCCAATTTCAAAGGGGTGTTACCTATGTCTTGAACCATTTCTGTTACCTATGTCCTGACCGAACCCTGAACCCTAGCCCCTTTCCACCTTCCGCGAACATGAAAGAACCGTCAGATTGCTTCACGCATATCATATAGCATATATTACCTTTATTGGTTATGGGAGGTATATAAATGGAAGCGACCTGGGAAAAGACATTGAGCCATATAAAGATACTTTTCGTGGCAGCGGCTTTAGCAGTGATCGTGACCCTGGTATTTTGCCTGCCGGCCTGGCCCTGCACGATCGCGGTTGTATCAGCGGATGGCTCTGCCGATGGCCGTCCCATCCTGTGGAAAAACTTTGACATGTCACAGTACTGGCATCAACAGGTGAAATATTTTGCCGGGGATACGGCTGTCGGGGGTTATTACCTGTTGTATCATGACAATGACTCGATATGGGCCGCCGACTCTGCCCTTACTCCCCAGGCAGGCGTGAATGATGCTGGCTTTTCCATCGTAGTTGCAGCGGTCACTGATACTAATATATTAAATGCATCTGTCAATGCCAACACCCGCTTTTTGCAGGACGCAACGGCCAATTGTGTCACGGTTGTTGATTTCGAGAACCATCTGTCGTTATGGCATCAGAATAATCCCCGGCATGCGGTCAGTGCCAACTATGCAGTGATCGATGCCCAGGGAGGAGCAGCTATGTATGAGGTGTACATGGCGCATAAAATGAGTTTCGGCGATACTTTCAAATATCGTAAATACGATGCCAATACGGGACAAGTCAGCAATCATTTGGGAAATCTCATTCAACCGCCTCAGCCTGGCTTTGCGGGTTATTATGTGCGCAGCAATTTCAATGCATTTTTCCCCAATAACGAAGGCAGTGAAAGAGCTCGACGGGCCGAAGAGCTTTTTGCCGGATTGGCCGCTCCTGGCACTGGGGCAAAGCTCTCCCCCCCTAATATAATGCGGATCGTAAGTAAAGACGTGACCGGCAAACAACCGTCCAGCAGTACCGCAGCCAAATACAGCACCACCTATTGCATTAGCCGCAGTCAGACCAGATCCGGTGTGGTGGTGGAAGGAGTGGCTGCCGGTGAAAGCCCGGGGCTGACCACCTTCTGGGCAGCATTGGGGGAACCCTCCATTTCCGTTTTTGTGCCGACCTTTGTTGGTTCCGGCGCGGTTTCCCCTTATTTATACGAAGATCGTATCGGCTCAGGAACGGACCAATCAGATGTGAGTGTGTTAAATCTTCTCGAAGACCAGCGGGAAACCTTCAAAAAACTGATCTACAATTCCAATCGCGGCAGTTCCCTTACAGGACCCTATGATACCACCATCAATAAGAATGAACTGGCTAAAGTGCAGGCCTGGACTTTTGAGATCGAGCGGGTGTTAGTGGACTATACCCGGGAGTTTCTCGATAATCTGCGTAATGACCCTAGCCAGGCTTCCCCGTCAGTCATGCAATCATTTCAAGATCACTGCGCATGGTACGTTTATGAAAACTATGCAGCTGGCTCCCCCGATGCAGTCTCCTGGTGAGGGATGTGACAAGGGGACGGCCAGTAGTCACCCTACGATTGCACGAGCGAAGAATCGCCTCGCTCCTCACCCAATAATGTATAATGATATATATTATCAGAGAATTAACTATCGCGGAAAGGTTTTACATATGTTCAGCGAACTATTTGTACGGGAAATCATATTTGAGCCTGATGTTAAGAAATGCAAAAGCTATATCGCCAGCCTTGCTTTGATCAGAAAGGTCCCTTCCATAAAGCTTAGCAAGCAGGTGACTTTTTTTGTCGGGGAAAATGGCACAGGAAAGTCGACTCTTCTGGAAGCGGTAGCCGTGGCTGCAGGATTTAATGCCGAAGGCGGAAGCCGCAATTTTAATTTCTCCACCTACCAGTCTCATTCAGACCTCTATCAATATATCCGTTTATCCAAGGGAATCAAAAGGCCCAAAGACGGATTTTTCCTTCGAGCCGAGAGCTTTTACAATGTGGCAAGCGAAATCGAAGAACTGGACAGACAGTCCGGCGGCCCTTCCCTCAAGGATTCCTACGGTGGGAAATCCCTGCATGAACAATCTCACGGCGAAAGCTTCCTGGCTCTGGTGTTGAACCGCTTAAATGGAAACGGCCTATATATTTTTGATGAACCTGAGGCAGCTTTGTCTCCTTCAAGGCAGCTGGCCCTGCTGGCCCGGATCAACCAGCTGGTATCGGAAAATTCCCAGTTTATCATCGCCACCCATTCGCCTATATTAATGGCTTACCCGGATGCAGATATATATTTATTGGATGAAAACGGTATCCAGCTGATCAGCTATAAGCAAACCGAACATTATCTGCTGACCAAACAATTTTTAGATGACCCGGAAAAAATGATGCGGTACCTGTTTGAGAAGTGATGCGCAGACGGGCAGACAGAGTCGTCTGCCCCTACTATCGTTAAGCAATTGTTCAACCATTGCTTAACTATCGTTCAGCCATCGCCTGGTTCCAACTTTCCACTTTCCAACTGTCTCCTGACGGCTGACCAACTGACCCCTAACCAACTAACCAACTAACCAACTAAAACAGCTGCTTAATAATATCTGCCCCGGCGACGAAGGTGCCGATGGAGGCGCCGATGTTGGTCATAATGATTACCAGCAGGGTCCGCAAAAGGCGATTTTTATAAAAGCCCTTTACACTGTATATGTCTTCCGAAACATTTTGCAGATCCTCTACGGTAGGCTTTTTGACGGTGGCTTCCACCAGGCCGGTGATCCAGCCGCAGGCCAGTACCGGATTTAAAGTGGTAAAGGGAGCTGCCACAAAAGAAGTGAGTATACTTAAAGGATGCCCCAGGGATAATGCGGTAAATACGGCTGCCAGGACGCCAGTCCACAGCACCCAGGTGGATAATTGTTTAAGACCCGTCTGTATGTCACCCAAGAAGGCATAGCCTAAAAGCAGCAGAATAGCAGCGGGTATGATCCAGCCTGCCAGCTTGGAAAACTGGCTGACCGGAGGTATTTCCGAGATTCTCTCGATATCCTGGGTTTTGAATATTTCTTCCTTAATGCCCGGTACATGGGCTCCTCCCAAAACGGCTACCACCTTGGGCCCGGGCGCGTTCTTGATTTTTGCTGCCAGGTACTGATCCCGCTCCCCGATCAAAATCTCTCCGATTTGGGGAAATTGCTTGCGTACATCAGCGATCACCGATTCCAGCATATCCTGCTGCAGCATTTCCTGCAGGTCTGTTTCTGATATATCGGTATCATCATCCACTGACAACAGCAAGCTGGCAAAAAGTTTCATCTTTTCCCAAAAGCTCAATTTCCGCCAAATGCGCAGAAATGTAGTCTGAATACTGCGGTCGGCCAGAACCAGACTGGCCCCGACTTCCCTGGCGCTCTCTATCCCTTGTCTCATTTCACCGCCCACAGTTACCCCCAGCTGTTTGGCGATCTTCTTTTGATAAGAACCGAGAAAAAGGTTGGCGATCATGAACCCGACCTTTTTGTCTTTTATGACCTTTACCAGATCCGTTTTTTCCCAGGCTTTGGGGTTTTCCATGCTTTCAAACCGCTGCTGGTCAAGTTCCACGCAGACGCTGTCCGGCCGCTCTGCCAATATCACCTGTTTCACCAGTTCGGCACTTTCTTTGGAGACATGGGCGGTGGCGATCAAAATGATCTCTTTATCCTGATACTCCAGGCGAGTAATATTTTGCTCCATCAAATTCTTCTTCCTTCCAACAACAAAAAAACTATGTTAAGATTATAAACTGCTTTTGGGCGAAAGTAAAAAAGCCGGTAAAAATATCGCTCAGCATAGGTCTCCACCCCTCGACTCGCCTTTTCCCCTGTCTCCTAACCAACTAGCCAACTAACCAACTAACCAACTAACCAACTATTTCATTTATTCACATGTGATCCGTCACAGAAAGGCCGGTTGCCGCTTTTACCGCATCCGCATAAAATGATATGGTTGGATTGCCGGAGAAGGTTCCCGTCCCCATCAAAAACCTGAGCGGCGCCTTCCACGCGCAGAGGTCCGCTTTTGATCATCTTGATCTTGATGGAAGTCACTTCGTCTTTCTTATAGTCCACCCAGCCGGGACCGGCAGCAATCTTCGGGTCCACCTTCGAGCCTTCCGGAAGCTCGTATTTCAGAGCATCTGTCGGGCATTTATCGATGGCGGCAATGATTTCCTCCGGCGAAGCTGCATCCATTGTGATCCAGGGCCTTTCCTTTGGTTTGAAAACCTGAGGCAGGCTCTGCCAGCATTTTCCGACATGGGAACATTGTTTGGCATCCCAATACACGATCAAATCATCTGTCTGATAAACTCTTATCTGCTTTTCCGTTTGATTTTCCATCGTCGATCCCTCCAAACTTCTCCTATGTTATTCGGCAGACAGGGATACCTCACCCCAGTGTCCAGCCGAAGTCATCATGATAGATCATCTGCCTGGTCATGCCCCCGTCAATACAGATATTTTCACCGGTTATAAACCCGGCTTTTTCACTGCAAAGGTAAAGCACCATATTAGCGATATCCAGCGGATTTCCCACCCGTCCTGCGGGATGCTGTGTGGCATCAGGCCCGCTGTAGACTTTAAAATCGGTATCGATCCAACCCGGTGAAATAGAATTGACCCTTACTTTTCCAGCAAGGCTTATGGCCATGGCATGGGTCAGGGCTGCGATGCCTCCTTTGGCAGCCGAATAACTTTCGGTGTCGGGCTGACTCATCCTATCCCGTGAGGAGGATATATTGACGATACTGGCACCTTCACCGAAATGCGCCATAAATAATTTGGTCAGCATATAAGGCGCGCTGATCCCCACCCGTAATACGTAATTGAAGTCCTGGTAGCTGCAGCTTTTCAGTCCGCCCTTGCTGAGCATGCCATTATTGATCAGGCAGTCCACCCGGCCGTACTCCCTGATGACCTTATCGGCAAAGGCCTTAAGAGCATCCTCGTCAGCCAGGTCACCCACAAAATACGGATTCTCTTTTTTATCGATGATGCAAACCCTGGCCCCTGCTTTCAGGAACTCATTCACTATGGTTTTTCCGATCCCCGCAGCACCGCCGGTCACCACTACGATTTTGTCTTTAAACTCCATAAACAATCCTTCCCCTTCTCTTGTGGCCAGCGTAACTTTACCGGATCCCGCTGCCCATTTCCGAGTACTTTTTATTGGTGACCAGCAGGAAAACGATCTCAAATATTCCGACGGTATTAATGATCAGCAGGGCAATATACCACCCGGTATATTTCAGCCTTGCCGCTCTCCAAAGAGCCCAGCCTTTCCAGATTATCGACCAGACAACCAGCAGGCCAAAAATCCAGGGATCCATATTAGTCAGTGAATTGCCCAGGTAAGAATCCATTTAAATCAGCACCTTTCTGTTTTTTCATAAGTAATGATTATTCTTTCCATTGAGGTCCTTTTTCACCACAAGGTAGCAACACAAAAGCAGATCGGCGATAAGGCAATACCAGCATTATGATTGGTTGATGAGTCTATTTTACATAATCCATTACGTAAATGCTATAGGCCGGAACATGGTGGCTCTCATACAGCGCCTCTGCAATTTTCTTCAGTAAGTGTCACCTATGTCTTGAACCATTTACCTATGCCCTGACAGAGCCCTAACCCCTAGCCCCTAGTCCCTAG
>DBRM01000047.1:0-4439 GCA_002305965.1 Syntrophomonas sp. UBA1368 | reverse complement strand
AATCGTTTGGTGAATTACAGTGAGTAATTGGGAACAGGGAGGCAGGAAGAATGGATATTGGTAAAGAATCATTACTGCTGCATGCTCAATGGAAGGGTAAAATCGAAGTGATCAGTACTGTCCCCGTAAGTAACAAACGGGACCTGGCCTTGGCTTACACACCGGGAGTCGCTCAGCCATGTCTGGAAATCCAAAAGGATGTGGATCTTTCCTATGAATTAACGAGAAGATGGAACCTGGCCGCGGTGGTAACAGATGGGACTGCCGTACTCGGCCTTGGGGATATCGGTCCTGAAGCCGCGATGCCCGTTATGGAAGGGAAATGTGTTTTATTTAAAACTTTTGGCGATGTAGATGCATTTCCTCTTTGTATCCGTTCCAAAGATGTGGACGAAATCGTAAACACAGTAAAACTCATCGCCGGCAGTTTCGGCGGGATAAACCTGGAAGACATCTCTGCCCCGCGGTGCTTTGAGATAGAGCGCCGGCTTAAAGAAGAATGTGATATCTTCATTTTTCACGACGACCAGCACGGTACTGCAGTAGTTACGCTGGCTGCCATGATGAATGCCCTGAAACTTACCGGCAAACATCTGGATGATATATCCGTGGTCATAAACGGCGCTGGTTCAGCAGGAATCGCAGTGACCAAACTGCTGATGAGCATGGGGATGAAACGGGTCATCCTTTGCGATACCAAGGGCGCGATCTATAAGGGACGCGACAATTTAAACAGTGAAAAAGCCCTCATGGCTGAAGTGTCCAATCTGGAGGGCAAAAGAGGAGAACTAAAGGATGTGATCGTGGGAGCCGATGTATTCATTGGTCTTTCCGCCCCCGGCATGGTGACCCAGGATATGGTCAGATCCATGGCTAAAGACCCCATTATTTTTGCCATGGCCAATCCGGTCCCTGAGATCATGCCTGATGCAGCTATGGCTGCAGGCGCCCGGATCGTGGGTACCGGGCGGTCAGATTTCCCCAACCAGATCAATAATGTGCTGGCATTTCCCGGGATCTTCCGCGGAGCTCTGGATGTGAGAGCTTCCGATGTCAATGATGCCATGAAAATAGCAGCAGCCNNAGCCGAGGCCATCGCCGGGCTGGTCGCAGATCATGAACTGACTGAAGATTATGTGATCCCCGCTCCCTTTGATCACCGCGTGGGTAAGGCAGTTGCTGCGGCCGTAGCCGTTGCCGCCCGGGAAAGCGGCGTAGCCNNTTGGTTAGGGGTTAGGGGCTAGGGTTAGGAGACCGTTTGCCCCATCGTCGTAGGGGAAGATAGTATCTTCCCGTCACCTTGATTAGTTGGTCAGATGGAGAGTAGGAAGCAAAAGGACGGCTATTAGCCGTCCTAAATTCTTGTACATGGCCTGATGTTTGTTATAAGGTGCGGGCGATCACTGACCGCCCCTGAACACACGGCGAAGGATCTCCTCACACCTCACCTATCTCTTGCAGTATAAGCGTTGCGTCAGCGGAATTAACTTTTCCGTCCTTGTTCATATCAGCTGCTTCCAGCTGACTTTCTGTCAGAGTGGCAAGGCCGGCAAAAGCAGACAGTGCCAAAGCAGCATCTTCTGTATCGATATCACCATTCCTGTTTACGTCACCATCAATACCAACATATTCTGCTACCAGGACATTCTTCATTTCAACAGCGCCTTTATCAGAAGAAACCGTAACATAGACATCACCATTTTCAGCAGTGTCTGCGGCAATGATTGCAAAATAACCACCGATGTCGCTGCCTATATTGATGCGCCCGGCTGCATCAGTACTCACCGAATCGCCTATATACACTTCAAGGATCCTTGGGTCGGACGGATCGATCTGCCAGCTATAATAGGATCCGGCCAAACCCCAAGCACCTGCTATGGCCGTTACACTGTCATCATTCCATGTGAATCCAGCCGGCAACAACAGTTTGATGGTTTCGCCTGCGTGAAATACACCCTTCATAGTTTCAGCAATAACCAGGGTATCGATCTCACCGCCTGCGCCACTGATGGTTTTGACACTTTTGGCCATGACAGTCGTTGTTCCGGCGCCGATTTTTCCGATCACAGCAGTATTCTGAGTTCCAAATACACTGCTATTGCTGAGGAACTTTGCTACGATATCACCGGATCCAGCGGTAACCTTGATGTCACAGAATTCTATAGTGAAAGATCCATCTGCATCTCCACTTACATAATTTGAGGTTACAAGAATTTCCATAACATCATCAGCCGTTTTTAATACCTGGCCTACACTAATATTGGCTGTAGATATAACTTCTGTACCTGCAGCATATTGATAGGTATACTCACAACCACTTGGCAATGCGATTGTCAGCCAGGCACCATCTGCCGGCAGAGCATCTACGTCTTCAAGCTCAACTTTTACCGTTCCTAAATCATAGGTTCCGCCGTCAGCTTTAACAGTTGGGGCTGACAGAACTGTGAAACTTGCTGCTGCAGATGCTGTGCCAACACCAATGAACATGGTCATCAGCATGGTTAAAACCAGCAAGATTGATAATTTTCTGTTTCTTGCTTTGATCAACTTTCTCCCTCCTTTAACTTAAGCCTGCTCTCAGAGCATTGATGATGACCGTTACCGCCTCCGCTCTGGTGGCATTTGCCTGCGGTCTGAAGGTGTTATCCGGGTAGCCGCTCATCAGGTCATTATGAACAGCAGTAGTGACCCAGCTTAATGCCCAGGGAGATATGTCAGTCTTGTCGCGGTAAGGCAGTTCTCCCGCCTTTGGCTTAGCTGCTGCTGCGTTGACGATCATGATCGCCATCTGCTCACGGGTAATCATTTCGTCAGGGCTAAATACCAGGCTATTATAGCCCTGGACAGTACCCCCGCCCGCTGCTGCAGAAATATATTCCTTTGCCCAATGGTTGGCTGTATCGTTGAATACTTTTTCTCTATCAGCCTGCAAATCAAATGCTTTCACTATAAGTGTAGTGAACTCAGCCCGGGTAATGGTTTCATCCGGCTGAAAAGTACCATCCGCATAACCGGCAATGCAGCCCTTTTCAACCAGCCGCTCAATATTACCTTCCGCCCAGTGCCCGTCGATATCGGTCAGTTTGATTACAGGAGGTTTTACCGGTGGTTCTGCCGGGGCGGGTTTATTGACGGTAATATTTTGCACTGCGGTTTTGCCGTTGACTTTAATGATTAATTGAGTATCATTTGTTTTCAATATAGTCCCCTTAGCGGGTGAAACAGTAATCTTATAATCATCAAATTTATCCAAAGCTACATCTTCTGTACCGCCGCCCACGTATTCCAAGGTAACAGTGAGACCGGTCAGGTCCAAAGCATCGCCTTCATTATAAATAACTTTTTGCGGGGCATTTTTCACCGAGACCCCGGTAACGGTTACAGACACAACTGAACTGCCTCCGCCTCCGCCGGGGTTGCTCCCGCCGGTTATGTTAATGGTCCCATCGCTAAAGGCAAATGTGCTGGTGACATCAGTGCCGTCGCTGTCATTTACGAAAATGTTCGCTTTATCCCAGGCCAGAAGAGTACTGCCTGATTTCGCGCCGCTTTTTACCGTAAATGAAACCACGGCCAAACTCCCGTTTGAATCGATCGCATTTGCGTCAGCCCAGGTTAGAAAAATCTTATTGCTGCTGTAAGCCGGGTTATATACCGGAGCTCCCACACCACTCGCCGTACCTGCCTGAACGTTTTGAGCCGGGGTCAGGACTTTGCTGTCATATTGGATTGCAAATCCATAGCCCGCCAGGCCATTAGGCTCGGTAATACTGATGGGTATGTTTATAACATCCCCCGGTTTTGCGTTTGTGGAAACAATTCTGATGGTTGGCTCCGGAGCATTCATGTCTAAGTCTGCCCCGGCTGCCGATGCCATGCCCAGGCCGGTAAATAGAACCATCACCATAGCTGCGGCCAGCATCATGGAAAATTTCCTTTTGCTCAAGTTCTCCCCCTCCTTATGTACTGATTTCCGGCATTATGTTTGTATATGGCCCATAAAAAAAATGCCCCCCGGCAGTTTGATTAAGGCCATATAAAAGCTTGAACAATTGCTGCGAAAATACTTTTGCCAATATTACCATATATTCTCTCAAATCCCTCAATATCCTTTAAAAAGGATAGAAATTTTTTATGCGGCAGTTGGAAAGTTGGAAAGGGGAAAGGAGAAAGGGAAAAAGGGGCTGGGGACTAGGGGCTGGGGACTAGGGGCTATAACGCGGAAGCGTGAGGCGTTTGGCGCTGGTCGCAGGAGTATATCCTTGTGTGAAGGAAAAGAGTTAAAGGCAAGGGTAGCACTAGAAAAGAGGCGTACGATGTGCGCCTCTTCTTTTGTTTGGCTATTGCCTTGCTATTGCTCAGCTTTCGATTGGTTCCAACTTTCAACTTTTCAACTCTCTCCTAACCCCCCAGCCCCTCACGCTTCACGCCTCACACCT
>DBRM01000008.1:4138-4746 GCA_002305965.1 Syntrophomonas sp. UBA1368 | reverse complement strand
CCCTTTGCAATTGGAACAGGGAGCGCAAACATACTTGGGTACCAAGCTCTCCGTGATGGTATCAGAAAACGCATTCAGGATCTGGTCAAATTTCATCCGGGCGCTCACCTTATTGCGGAACTGCGCAAAATTAGGACCATTTATGATCGCAAACCCGCTGCCGCCCCCGCAGCAATAGTTATCGGTACCATGGGGAGTCATTTCCCGAAACTGGGGAGCAATGACCTTTAATATTTCCCGCTGGGGCTGTACGATCCCCATCTGTCTCACCATATTACAGGGGTCATGCAGGGTCACCGGGAAATTATTTTTCTGCGGGTCAAATTGTAATCTTTTGCTTCTCACCAGATCCCACATAATAGGGATAAAGCTTTCCACCGGGATCTTATCGTCTCCCCAGCTATAACGGTCTGCGGTGATCCCCGCGGCTTTATGAGCATGTCCGCACTCACCGATCACGATCCTTTTAACGCCCAGTTTTCTGGCGGCATCCATTTGCTGCCGGGCGATTTTTTTAGCCTGGGTATCGTCATACCAGATCCCGTAGTTGACACTGTCATAGCCCATCACTTCACTGCTTAAGGTCCAATCCACCCCGGCTTCATCCA
>DBRM01000008.1:0-3999 GCA_002305965.1 Syntrophomonas sp. UBA1368 | reverse complement strand
CCCAGGGGGCAGGTCTGTGCACAGCGCCGGCACAGATTGCAGCGGTACGACAATTCGCCCAGTCTGGTAACGGTCTCCCAGTTTACATCAATATCGGCACCGGTAAATTTTTGATATAACTTGCTGCCTTTATTAAAATACTTGTTATAGATTTTCCGGAAAACGTCAGAGCGAAAAATAGGCCGGTATAATTCGTTGTCCCCCGAAGCTTTATAGATATGGCAGGAGTCAGAACAGGTGTTGCATTTCGCGCAATACTCAAAAGATAACTGCAGCGGCTGCAAGACCCCGCCGTTGGATGCAGAAAATGCTTTTTCCAGTCCTTTTAAGAACTTTTCTATCCATTCTTTTTCTTCTTGTTCATTGGCCGGACGCGGAAATGTGTCGATGGCTGCACATCCATCCAAAGACATGCAGTATTTCTCCCGCCATTCGGGCTTAACTGACTGCAGATCAGGTTCCATGCCCGGCTGGTCATAGGGAGAATGCAAAGGCATAATATGATCCAGTTGGATCAATTGTTCCTCCGGCCTGCCTAAATCTCTGGGTCTTAGATCTTTTCCCTGCATCATGATTTCTCCCATCGAATTAAGATTTACCTATCGGCAGCTTTCCCGCCATTTGAAATATGGCTTGAAAGCGAACTTTTGACCCTGCTCTCCATCAAACTGCCCGGGATATTGGGTTCGTTTTCCCACAGCACTTTATGAAAGGAAAAATATTTACCCACATAATGGCCCATCTTGCTTAATGGTATATATATGAACATGACGGCCAGTAAAAGCAGATGGATGGTCAATGCAGTATTGGCTGTCACATCAAGCAGCAACACCCCGGCAGTTAGCTGGCGGGATGCTGCAAAAGTCAGATCCGGGCTCCAGACAATGATACCGCTGAGCAGAACTGCCAGCAGCAGCAATAAATTAAAGTATTCCTGCGGGGTAGTATATTTCTTGAGGACCGGGTCAGCAACTCTGCGCAAAAGCAGCAAGGCTGCCCCGGCAGTGGTGATGATGAAACCAACTACCCCGGTGAAGATAGTCAAATAATAAAGCAGGCCCGTCCACAAAGAAGCATGGGCACTGACGGGGAAACCGGCCAGATCGGTTACCGCCCCGGCCAGCAGCAAAAGCGTCCAGGCGATCATGAAATAGATCCCCAGGTGAAAAGAGTAGGAGATCCACCACAGGGACCGCTGGTGTTGGAAGAGTTTTTTGATAAACAGCATTTCTTTGAGCATTTCTATCAGCTCAGATGTTTTGGAGGTCTGACGAGGCTTGCGCCACCATTCCGGTTCTTCCATGTAGGATCCTCCATATTGGTGCCGTCCTTTTTCCGCCGGCACCGGATACAGTTCCATCCTTCCATGGAGCGGCATGCGTGCATAAAGATAAGCCTTATAGCCTGATAAAACAATAAACAATAATGCGGCTATGATCATTGCAAGCCCTAAAATCATCTATCTGCATCCCCTTACAATTCGTTAGTTTTTCTCCCGCTTTCATATTTATAATGTCAAAAAGTACTTTACCGTGTATAAATGTATACTTCTTTTTGATTAAGAATTTTTTCACGTTCTATTTATTCTATAAAAATCATAGCACCGAACAATTCATAAGTATAATTGCTTCATTTTATATTTGTCATAAGCATTCTCTTATGAATTAAGATCCCAGTCAAATTTATACCATGATCAACACCATGACGTTTTCCCCACCCTGCAGTGATGGAAGGAAAAGGACTTGTCATCTTCATCGCTTAAGCGGTAGGATAATATGTACGAGGATTTGGTGAGAGGAGTTATCCAGTGATACTTGGTATAGACATAGACAATACCATTACCTATACAACAGAAACGATCATGAAATATGCGCAGGTTTTTGGCCGGGCCCATGGCTTGAATACAGTCAACGACCCCAATTATTATTACCTGGAAGAAGCTCTGGGTTGGGATCAAGAGACTGCTGATGCTTTTTTCGACCGGTACCTGCCTGATATTTATCACAATATCCAGCCCAAGGAGAAAGCTGTTGAAGTGCTGCGGGAATTGAAAAAAGAGCATGAACTGATCCTGATCACTTCACGCAACAGCAGGTTTCATAATGTGGAGCAGGTGACTGCTGACTGGCTGTCAAGAAACGGTATCGTTTATGACAAGCTGATTTTGAATGCTACTGATAATATGCATTTCTTCAGCAAGCTGCAGGTCTGCATGGACCACAGTGTAGATGTCATGATCGAAGATCATCATGAATTGATCCAGGAGATCTGCCCGGTACTGCCGGTCATCGTTTTTGACTACCCCTATAACAGCCACTTGACCAATGACAACATTGTCAGGGTCAAAAGCTGGGGAGAGATCCAGACCTGGATCAATGATTTTGCCCGTAAACGGGCTTAAAAGCCGCAACTGTTCTTTAGAAAAACAAGGGAAACAGCAGCAAGAAGACTGTTTCCCTTTTTTCATTTCCTCTAAAGCAATATCCTGCTGAAAAAGCCCCCCGGTTAAATCTTTCGCCCGGCAATCATTTGCTTGTCTGCAAAACAAATCGTCTGAATATTCTGGACAAATAAGAGCACAGGTGTGAAAATATAATTATAGGAGAGAATTTTTTCTCCTGGTTTTGCCCCACAAGTGTTTACTGCGCATTTTGCAGGTCTGAAAGGAGGTTTTTGCATGATAGTGACCACTACCGAAACCGTTGAAAACCGTTCCATTCAGGAATACCTTGGACTGGTGGCCGGTGAGTCAATCCTGGATGAAAAGGTTGCCAAAGAAATGTTGACCGGTATTGCCGGTGCTGTTAGCGAATCCTATGAAACCTACAAAAATAAAATGACCCAGTCCCGCCTGGCAGCTTTGGAGCAAATGAAAGCAAAAGCTGAAAAAATGGGGGCAGATGCCATTGTAGCCATTGATTTTGACTATGCCGTTTTGCATGATGACATGCTGATGATCACCGCCAGCGGAACAGCTGTAAAACTTGCCGAATCTGTGCTCAGTATGTAACAAAACCTTGATAAACTGCTGAATTATTCAGCAGTTTTTTTTTAAAACAGCAGCCCGATACGGGACACCATGAAGCAGACCAGGCAGGAAGTCAACAGCGGGATCATAAAGGCAGCCAGCGTCCATTTGAAGCTTCCGGTCTCCCGGTGGATGGTCAAAAGCGTGGTTGCACAAGGGAAATGCAGCAGGGAAAAGAGCATCACACAGATCCCCGTCATATAAGTCCAGCCATGCTGATCCACCAGCAATGTTTTTAATGCCGTCAGATTCTGAATTTCCTGCAGTGAACCGGTTGCCATGTAGCCCATGATCATCAGGGGTATCACCAGTTCATTGGCGGGAAGGGCCAGGATAAATGCCAATAAAATGATGCCATCCATGCCCAGCAGACGGCCAAAGGGTTCCAGGAAAGCCGCTGAATATCCCAAGATGCTTATGTCACCGAAACTGATATTGGCTAAAACCCAGATGATCCCGCCTGCCGGGGCAGCAACCATGACTGCCCGGGAGAGTACGAACAGAGTGCGGTCCATTATGGATCTGACAATGATCTGGCCGAAAGCCGGCTTCCGAAAAGGCGGCAGTTCCAATGTAAAAAAAGAGGGAACTCCTTTAAGCAAGGTGCGGGAAAGGAAATATGATACGGCCAGCGTCACGGCAACACCAGTCAAGACTGCTGCAACCACTGCTGCAGCCGCGGTGATATTACCATGATTCCAGACCATGCCTCCTAAAATGATCACCGCCATGGTGATCAGCAGCGGAAACCTGCCATTGCAGGGGACGAAATTATTGGTAAGAATAGCGATCAGCCGCTCCCGTGGCGACTCGATGATACGGCAGGCAATGACCCCGGCAGCATTACAGCCGAAACCCATACACATGGTGAGCGCCTGCTTGCCGCAGGAACCTGCCCGGCAGAACAGATCATCCATATTATAAGCCACCCGCGGCAGATAACCCAGATCCTCCAGAATGGTAAAGAGAGG
>DBRM01000059.1 GCA_002305965.1 Syntrophomonas sp. UBA1368 | reverse complement strand
CCACGCTTCTTACCGGAGAAAGAACTGCCCTGAATTTTATGCAGCGATTGTCAGGGATCGCCAGTAAAACTTATCATATGGCAGAAATCATTAAACCCTATAAAGCCCAACTGGTAGATACCAGAAAAACAACTCCGGGACTTAGGTTCCTGGAAAAATATGCGGTCAAAATTGGCGGGGGACGCAATCACCGTCTGGGTCTTTTTGACGGGGTCATTATCAAGGACAATCATATTATGGCGGCAGGGGGGATTATCCCTGCCGTAAAGAAAGTACGATCCCTTATTCCGCTAACGGTCAAAATCGAGGTTGAGGTGGAAAACCTGGAACAATTAAAAGAGGCTTTGGAAGCGGGCGCAGATATAATTATGCTGGATAATATGGATACAGATACGATGCGGAGGGCGGTTTTAATAACAAATGGAAAGGCCTTACTGGAAGCCTCAGGTGGTATAAATGAAAACACCATCGCTGCTGTTGCACAAACCGGCGTAGATTTTATATCTTCTGGTGCCCTGACTCATTCTGCTGTCAGTCTGGATATTAGTTTCGATATCATTGAAGTTTGGAATTAGCCTTGCGGATGGATCCTGAATTCATTGGCCATGCTGTATTACACAGCCATTATTCTGATGTCTTAATCTGTTTGCGGAGGATTTTTATCAGCATTTGCTTATAAGGAGCTAAAAGCGTGCTTTTCAATTCCTATGAATTCATTTTTGTTTTCCTGCCATCTGTTTTGATCGTTTATTTTCTGTTTAACTCACGGGGGCATTTTGGTGCTGCAAAAATATGGTTGATCCTGGCATCATTATTTTTTTATAGTTGGTGGAGTGTATATTATCTTCCCCTGATAATCTTCTCAATCTGTATAAATTATTTGGTCGGTATCGGTCTTAACAGACCTGCTCTGCCTTTTTCACGCAAAAGCCTGCTGATTATCGGCTTGATCTTTAATATTGGGCTCTTGTGCTACTTTAAATATGCGGATTTTTTTATTGCCAATATCAATGTATTGCTGCCTGCGGATATACCTTTACAGTATATAGCACTGCCACTGGCTATAAGTTTTTATACTTTTCAGCAGATTGCATATCTGGTGGATAATTATAGGGGGCAGGCAGAAGAAGAAAATTTTTTGGACTATGCCCGGTTTGTATTGTTTTTTCCCCAATTGATATCCGGCCCCATCGTTCGTCACCGGGAAATAATGGGGCAGCATAAATCGCGGGAAAACAAGAAAGTTGACTTTCAAAATATTGCCACTGGGATATTTATTTTCTTTATAGGCTTGTTTAAAAAGATAGTAATTGCAGATACTTTTGCGGCTTGGGCTAATTTCGGTTTTGATACTGCATCGTCTTTGTCATTGATTGAAGGCTGGATCGCTTCCCTTTCTTATACTTTTCAACTCTATTATGATTTCAGCGGCTATACTGATATGGCTATAGGCGCAGCATTGCTTTTTAATATTCACTTGCCGATCAACTTTTATTCCCCATATAGAGCATTAAGTATTCAAGATTTTTGGCGGCGTTGGCACATAACTTTAAGCCGTTTTTTACGCGATTATATTTATATTCCTTTAGGAGGCAGCCGTGCCGGAGAAACAAGGCTTTATCTGAATATAGTGTTCACTTTTTTGATCGGCGGACTTTGGCATGGGGCCGGGTGGACTTTTGTCTTCTGGGGATTTTTGCATGGTGCCGCTTTGGCTATTAACCGCTGGTGGCAGAAGCAGGGAAGGAAAATGAACGATATTCTCGCCTGGTTCTTGACTTTTAATTTTGTTAATATTGCCTGGGTATTCTTCCGCGCTGCCAGTTGGACAGATGCCATGAAAGTTCTCAAAGCCATGTTTGGTTTCAGCGGGATTATCTTACCCGAAGCATCTGCTTCCTGGCTGGGGTTCTTATGTCAATATCATATCAGTTTTGGCGGTTTTTCTATGGAAGCGTTCATGTATCCTGCCAGTATTATGTGCGCAGCATTTTTATTGCTGGTCATTTGGCTGCCCAATTCAATGCAGCTTAAAAAGCGCTTTCAGCCAAGCTTCTTGACTGCGGTTATTACAGGTGCTATAGCCCTAACTGCTATATTAATGCTGACTCAGGTAAGTGAATTTCTCTATTTTAAATTTTAGGGATGGATATTATGAAACAGTATACCAACTGGACAATCGTTGTCTTAACCATTATTTTGATACCTCTGCTTTGTATCGGCAGTATTAACTTTTATATCGATCCTTTATGGAATTTTGATCATAATAACCGATATAATTCAATTCAGATCGCTTTTGATGAAAGACAACAGAAGACCGGACATCTGAAATTTAATCAGCATCCTTATCAGACGCTGATCATGGGAAGCAGCAGGATCACATATATTAATCAGGCCGATTTTGCAGGCTATAATGCTTATAACTATGCGGTTAACAATATGCTTTTGTCTGAGTATCATGATTATGCGGATTTTGCCCGACAGCAAAACGGGCAGGATTTCGATTATATCATAATCGGCCTGGATTTCTTTGCTGCCAATGAAAATGTACAGTATCTGAATAAATTTGAGCCGCCCGCTTATTATACAGACATGGTGAAGGCCATCGGATATCGGTACAAGACTCTGCTTTCCCTTGATGTATTAGAATATTCCAGGAAAAATTATGAGTTATCCACAAAGAATATCAAGCAAAATTTTACCTATGACCGCAACAATGTAAAAAGACTGAATCATATCAGTAATGAGGAAAAGCAAATATTGATCGATAATAATTTGGATTGGTACGGAAATCAGGTGTATACCCAGTATAAATATGGTCCGGTAAAAGAAACCTTTCAACAGCTTCGCAGTGATCATCCGGATACCAGGTTTATTGTTTTTACGACTCCGGTTTCCGCACCGCTGTACATGTTGATGATGGAAAAAGGTTTATATCCTGAATATGCTCGTTGGTTAAGCGATTGTGTAGAGGTATTCGGTGAAGTATACAATTTTATGAATTTAAATTCCATTACCTGCGACCTGGATAATTATTATGATGCCAGTCATTTCTATCCCGAAATAGGCACTATGATTGCCCAAAGGGTTACTGGGCAAAACACAGACAATCTGCCTGCCGATTTTGGTATACTCATCAATCGCGATAATCTGACAGAACATCTACGGGAAATTGCCCAGGAATATCAGGAAGCAACTGAGTAAATAGGGCAATTCATAAAAACGCCTGGCGAAGCTGATTGACCCTGTTATAATTGAAACAGAACAGGCAGTTTCTGGACGATAATATTTTCAATGAAATTTTCTAGTTATTTATTTGAAATTTAAATTTTAACTACCGGAGGGATAAGTATGATCCTGGTTTTCGACGTTGGCAATACCAACATGGTTTTAGGTGTGTTAGAAGGAGAGAAACTCCTTACCCATTGGCGGCTGCGGACTGATAGTATGCGAACAGCAGATGAATATGGTATGACACTCAAAAATCTCTTTGAATATCAAGAGATAGACCAAAAAAACATAAAAGCAGTGGTTATTTCATCAGTCGTTCCTTCTTTAATGATGGAACTGGAAGCAATGAGTGAAAAATACTTTCATTGCCAGCCACTGATCGTAGGGCCTGGCATAAAAACCGGTTTGGCCATAAAATATGAGAATCCGCGCGAGGTAGGGGCAGACCGGGTAGTTAATGCGGTTGCCGGTTTTCATAAATATGGCGGGCCACTGATTATCGTTGATTTTGGAACCGCAACCACTTTTTGTGTAGTTAATGACCGGGGAGAATATTTAGGCGGAGCAATTGCGCCGGGGATCAAAATTTCAACGGATGCATTGGTGGCCAGGGCTTCAAAGCTGCCGCGGGTGGAACTGATAAAACCTAAAAGCCTGATTGGCAAAAATACCGTTGCCAGTATGCAGGCTGGTATTCTTTATGGGTTTGTTGGTCAAGTGGAAGGGATCATCAATCGCATGAAAAGTGAATTGGATATGAATCCAACTGTGATTGCCACCGGGGGGCTGGCAGGTATTATTGCTGAAGAAACGGATACCATCGACATCATTGATGAGTTTCTTACTTTAGAAGGATTACGGTTGATATATGAAATGAATCAGTAATATTTAATCGGTAATAATTATTGAAGGGGCAATGCATGTTTAAAATTGGCGATGTGAACATACCTAACCGGGTATTTGCCGCACCTATGGCTGGCGTTGCTGACAAAGCTTTTCGTATTTTAGCCAAAGAATGCGGCTGTGGACTTGTATATACAGAAATGATAAATGATATGGGGTTGATCTATAAACAAGCCAGGACGGAAAAACTGGCTGATATAAAAGGAGAAATGCCGCCGGTCGCCATCCAGCTATTTGGTTCTGACCCGGAGAGAATGGGGGAAGCTGCCCAAATCGCTGAGACTATGGGGGCTGATCTTATCGACCTGAATATGGGCTGCCCTACTCCAAAAATCGTCAGGAATGGGGCAGGAGCAGCCCTTCTGAACGATATCAGTAGGTGCCGCCAGATTGTCCGGGCAGTGAACCGGGCAGTAAAAGTGCCGGTAACGGTTAAGATGAGAAGCGGATGGGATCAGGAGCACCTTAACTACATGGAACTTGGCGGGGTTGCAGAGCAGGAAGGAGCCAAGGCTGTAACGTTACATGCCCGTGACCGGATGCAGTTTTATTCTGGTCACGCGGATTGGAGTCAGATTGCCCGGCTGAAAAAAAACTTATCCATTCCTGTTATCGGTAATGGTGATATTACTTGCCCGGGAGATGCAGTGAAAATGATAAATGAAACCGGTTGTGATGCAGTTATGATCGGCAGAGCTTCCCTGGGGAATCCTTTTATTTTTGGTCAGACTGTAGAATTGCTGGAAACAGGAACCGTTATCGATGCACCAACCGTATCGGAACGCATGGATATGGCCAAACGGCAGCTTACTTTGTCGATTTCTTTTAAAGGGGAATATACAGCGGTCAGGGAGATGCGAAAGCATCTGGGCTGGTATGTCAAAGGTATGCCCGGAGCTGCCCATATCAGACTTGAAATCAACCAGGCTTCAGATTCCAAGACGATGCTTGGGCTGATTGAAAAAATAAAAAATGGATTGTAGTTTGATTTAAATCTGGATTATAAGAACTGCCAGAGTCTTGAAGCGGGTAGTTCTTATTTTCTTGTCAAGGCAGCTTGTTTGAGGTAAAATAAATAAAAAGTGTACACAAAGTTGTGCTCAAGGAGGAATGGAATGGAAATCTTTCGCATCCAGGATAAAATCATCAGCTGGCCAAAAGTGGAAAAAAGCCTTAAAAAAGCTTTATTGTTAAGATCCAGAGGTTTTTCACAACAGGAGGTAGCAGACCGCCTGGGGATGGAGCGCACATTCATTTCTCGTTTGGAAGGGATCGGTGAACTGCGAAAAGGACAGACCATCGCTTGTATAGGATTCCCCATCCTGAATAAAGAGGAAATAAATCATCTGATGGAAAGCGAAGGCGTAGATTTTATTTTTTTGATGACTGAACAGGAAAGGCAGGATTTTATAAATAACCGCAATGGGAAAGAGTTATTAAACGAATTAATGGGTTTGATCGCCCAAAGTCGTACATATGAAACGGTTATATTGATCGGTTCGGATGAAAGACTTAAATTGATGGAAAAGATCATTGACGGACAGGTCATATCGATTGAAATAGGTTCTTCTCCCATCACTGAAGATAAGTGGGTAGACCCGGCCGAAATAAAAAAGATCCTTCGTTCCCTCAAAGCTTCACGTAAAATCAACTAAAGGAGTGAATTACTTGAAACATATTGTTAGTGTAAGTTTAGGTTCATCAAAAAGAGACCATTCCTTTGAAACAGAAATATTAGGTGAAAAATTTCTGATTGAACGTATCGGGACTGATGGTGACTGGGATAAAACACTGGCATTGGTGCGTTCCCTGGACGGCAAGGTAGACGCTTTTGGAATGGGCGGCATAGACCTTTATCTACATGTCGCCGGGAAAAGATATACGATAAAAGACGCCAAAAAAATCATCGCAGAAGCCAGGAAGACTCCAATGTTTGACGGCGGCGGTCTTAAAAACACCCTGGAAAGACTATGTATCAATTATGTTCAGGATAATGGTATTGCGGAAATCAAGGGGAAGAAAGTTTTATTGGTCTCTGCTGCAGACCGTTTCGGGATGGCAGAAGCTTTTGACCAGGTCGGTGCTAAATTGACGATGGGTGATTTGATATATTCTGTAGGCATACCGATTCCGATACATTCCCTGAAAACATTACAACTTGTTGCTTCGATCATCGCACCTTTTGTCGTCAGGATGTCCTTTGACAATCTTTATCCCACCGGGGATAAACAGGAAGTCATAATTCCCAAGTATTCTAAATATTATTATGAAGCAGATATTTTAGCCGGCGACTTCCTTTATATCCGCCGCTATCTGCCGGAAAAACTGAACGGACAGATCGTCATAACCAATACAACTACCAGGGAAGATATGTTGCTGCTCAAACAACGGGGCATAAGCAAAGTAATCACCACCACTCCGGATATGGGAGGCCGCTCCTTTGGAACCAATGTAATTGAAGCTCTGGTTTATACTTTTGTTAATAAACCGGTTGAGAAAATTACCCCCGATGATTATTATGAAGTCATTAAAAAGTTAGACATGAAACCTGGCGTAGTGGACTTAAGGAGCTTAGATGCTTGATCTGGATTTCGCCTTTTTTAATTTAATAAATCAAACGAGGACGGGGCTGGCATTCAAAAAAGTATTTTTGGACAAACTAGCCCCGATTTTTTACGCCCCGAGACTGAAGAGAATTATAAAATTACCTTATATGGAGGCTTGCGGCGGCAATATAATGCTGCCTTTAGGGATTGCGAATCTTCAAGATTTACAGCACGAAAGCAAACATTTATTGGCGGGTAAGATAGGTTCTTTGCTGCAAGAATATAAGTTGCGCTATTTGGCAGTTGACCGCCGGCTGAAAAACCAATTGACCGATATTACCGACGGGCAAGTATTAGTCCACGGAGATAATTTTATTAAAGCTTTAGCCCATGTGTTCATAAAAGAGCTGTTGACACGTTATGAGCTGCATAAAATAATTATTGTGGGCACTATTGAGGATTTCCCCGGCTTTATTTCCAGCCTGGAACAGTATGGCCTGCCGATTTCGATTCAGGCATTATATCCACAGCAGCAAGAACTTTTTGCTCATCATTTGCTGTATGAAAAAGGGCAGGCAGTCAGCACCAGTTATTTAAATCCGCAAAATTGGGGAAGAGATGATTTAGTATTCATTCTTACTGACCTGACAGAAACCATAACGGACGGGAAAAATGCAGCGTTGACCATTTACCTTAATAATTGCAGCTGTTCTCTTGCTCCCCGGCTGGACAGTGAATTTGAACGTAACGGCTTATTTCCGGTTCTTTATAATTTAGCGCCTATTTTGGAAAGCTGTCTTTTGGCGAAAGCAGGAATTCAAAACTTTGGTACCGAATCAATTACCGTTAATGCGCCAAATACAGAGTTTCTCACATTGGAGAATATCGGTTATCAATGGGGCTTATGGGAGCTCTTCCTTGACAAGGTGTGATGAGGTCCTTATAATACCATCAAGGAAAAATAATGGTTCAACTGTTTGTGTGTGATCCGGTTGTCAAGCGAGCATAGTCTCGCTTTTATAAGTTTTTTAAAAAGTAAGGAGAGATCAAATGGCAGAAGAGAAAGAAGTTCTATTAACGAAGGAAGGTCTTCAAAAGTTAGAAAATGAATTGGAAAATCTTAAATCTGTCAAGCGCCAGGAGGTAGCTGACCGTATCAAACAAGCAATTGCATTTGGGGACATTTCCGAGAACTCTGAATATGAAGATGCCAAAAATGAACAGGCATTTATTGAAGGCAGGATCTTACTTTTAGAAAAAACACTAAAAAACGCCCGCTTAATGGAAGATAAAGAGATTCGTACAGATGTCGTGTCACTTGGTTCGAAAGTTACCTTGCGCGAAGTGAAAGGCGGACGGGAAATTAGCGTAACGATCGTTTCTTCAGTGGAATCCAAACTCAGAGATGGTAAGATTTCCGATGAATCTCCGGTAGGAAAAGCTATATTGGGCAAAAAGGTAAATTCTAATGTCAAGGTTCAAGCTCCGGCAGGAATCATCCAATATAAGATTATAAAAGTTGAGAAATAGTCGTATTCAAGTGGCTGGAAAGGAGGCGGGGCAACTTGTCTCATGAAGAGAACCAGGATCTGAACGAACTGAAGAAGGTGCGTTTAGAAAAACTGGCTGAGCTTAAAGATATGGGCATTGATCCTTTTGGAAAGCGCTTTGAACGCAGCGCGATGGCTAAGGATCTTCATATTCAATATGCGTTGTACGAAGGGCAGACAGTGAAAGTTGCCGGACGCATCATGTCCAAAAGGAGACATGGAAAAGCTGGTTTCGCAAATTTACAGGATTTTTCCGGTGAGATCCAACTTTATTTTCGTAAAGATGATCTTGGGGAAGAAAACTACGAAGTCTTTAAAAAGATGGATATTGGCGATATTTTAGGCATTGAAGGCCGTGTGTTTACCACCCAGAAAGGTGAGATAAGCCTGCATGTAACCGATTTGGTGTATTTATCCAAATCTTTAAACCCTTTACCTGAAAAATGGCATGGCCTAAAAGATGTGGAACTCAGATACCGTCAGCGCTATGTGGATCTGATTGTTAATCCGGATGTTAAGGATGTTTTTGTAAAGCGCAGCCAAATCGTAAAGGAAATTCGACGCTTTATGGATGAACAAGGATTCCTTGAAGTGGAAACACCGATGATGCATCCAATCCCTGGGGGGGCTGTTGCTCGTCCGTTTGTCACCCACCATAATGCTCTCAATATGGAACTGTATCTCCGTATTGCCCCGGAATTATATTTAAAAAGACTATTGGTCGGGGGGCTGGAAAAAGTATATGAAATCAATCGCAGTTTTCGGAATGAAGGGATTTCAACCAGACATAACCCGGAGTTTACAATGTTGGAAGTATACCAGGCCTATGCTGATTATGAAGTTATGATGAACTTAACCGAGCAGTTGATATCCCAGGTAATGTATAAAGTCAATGGTACCATGACCATAGAGTTTGAAGGCAAAATCATAGACTTCACTACCCCCTGGCAGCGCTTGCCTATGCTGGAAGCGATAAAGCAATATACAGGACTGGATTTTAATGATATCGAAACCGATCAAAAAGCCAGACAGGCGGCAGAAGGTCTAAATATGCATGTAGATCAAAACGCCAGCCGTGGCGAAATAATAAATGAGGTGTTTGAGCAGTTTGTTGAGGATAAGCTCATTCAACCCACCTTTATATATGGCCACCCGGTAGAGATTTCACCACTGGCCAAAAGAAATGATGAAAAACCGGAATTTACAGATCGCTTCGAGCTTTTCATTATGCAAAGGGAAATTGCCAATGCCTTTTCCGAGCTTAATGACCCCCTGGACCAAAGGGAGCGTTTCATGGCCCAGGTGGCCAAACGTGCAGGTGGGGATGCCGAAGCCCATATGATGGATGAAGACTATCTGAATGCACTTGAATATGGATTGCCGCCTGCCGGCGGATTAGGAATCGGAATCGACCGGGTGGTAATGCTGCTGACGGCTTCGCCGTCCATCCGGGATGTAATTCTTTTTCCCACCCTGCGGCCACGGGATTAATCGCCATCGCTATTTAAAGGGACAGTTTTTACCGGCTTAAGTATTGGAGCCTGGTCAACTGCCCCTTTATTTGCTTTTGCCAGACCATTGCGGAAGGCGGCTAATATCTCAGAACTTTCATCCAATCGATAAACACGCGCCGGCTGCTTGTTCTGATCCAAATCAATACCGTTCCACCAAATTGCAGCTTTTATCTGGGGGTATTTATTAATTTCGGTGAACATGTTTTTGACCCAGGCGGCTTTATCACCACCTACAGAATTGGAACCAAATTCAGTTATGATAAAAGGATGACTGAAATAACTGCTGTAAGTACGATAAAGTGGATCGTAAATTTGTCCGAATTCACGCCACTTTTCCCCTGCATAATAAGTGCCGGTATTATAACCGGTCAGACCGATAATATCTACATATTCGTCACCCGGATAATAAGCCAATGCATGATTGAATTTAAATTCAGGGAAAGAAATATCATTGGGATTCCAAACCCAAATTACGTTGTCAACACCTTCAGCGGAAAAGATATTATATACATGGCGCCACATGGCTTTAAATATTTCCGGGTCTTTACTGGTGTAATAAGCGGAATACCTGCACCAGTCACCGTTCATCTCATTATTCAGACGAAAGAGCACCGGGTGTCCAAAAGCTTTCAATTTCTGTGCATAATTCTTAAAAAACAAATCGTACTTGCCTTCCAATATTTCATAAACCATTTCTTCATTGCGGGATTCACTTAGTTTTAACCAAAAAGTCTGCAGAGTCAACTCTACGTAACGGTTGTCCTCATAGGCGTTCTGCAAAGCCTTTGAGGGAAAAGGATTGTCCAGCATCTGGTATTTAAGCAGTAAGGGGAAATGATAATTTAAGGTAGTTTCTATTTTGTTCAACACTGTATCATCTTCCGGGGCGGTGTATTCAAAAATGCCCCAGTTTAGCCCCGGGTTGTCAATAAAATAGGATTGATAGAATTGGTGGGTTTCTTCATTCCATTCCTTAGGTACCGGTGCAAACTTCACCTTTGCTTCTGCTGGCAGGCTCGGTTCACACATGGTAAAACTGTTTAGAATCTCCATATAATCAATAATTGGGTGGCTGGATTTGAAGAAGATCGTATACACTTCCTGATTATTTTTTATAATCTCAGCACACAGGTAATAATTCTTATCCTGGGGAATGGCAGGGAGCTTATTACGATACCAGCCCAATAGATGGACTGTCTTGTCGTTTATGGTAATATAACGGTCATCCGTTACCGTATGATATTTTGTGTTGTTTGTGAAGCGGTTGGCGTAACTGATATAGGAATAAACTGAACTTACCGAGGCAGAGCCGGTAAAATCATCATAATATATTTCGATACGGGTTCTGTCATCTGAGATAATGGTTCCCAGGGCAGGAAGGGACTGGTCGATCTTCATATGGGAAGGATAGTTTATTTGATAACCATCTATCAGATTCGTATATGTCAAATATTCGTTTTCAGAGACGGCTGTATTTATATTAAAAGCTTGTTCGCCGTGCGCATATGGTATGGGAGCCAAGGAAGACCAAACAATAAAACAAAAAAAGAACCAGACAAAAACTATTTTTTTCATTCTCAGCATCTCCGTTTAATCAAATAGTATGTTGAAGAATCCTACGGAATCATAACAGAAACCTTACATAAATGGACAAAATAAGTTAATGGTATTTTACTGGCAATATACGGAAACTTAACTTATTATCTAATTATAATTTCCATGAATCCGGACTCATTACCATATTAACAAAAAGAATGGTTGCCCGTGACTTTAAGTTTGCTATATTATACAGAAGATGCACAGAAGCAATTATTTTTTCAATCAGCATAAAGCGAAGGAGTAAAACGTTTGAAAATTGCTTTATCAGGATATTACGGTTTTGACAATGCCGGGGATGAAGCTCTGTTAACGGCGATCACTTCATCCATAAAAGAACTTGCCCCGGAAGCTGAGTTTGTTGTTTTTTCCGGTTCGCCCCGCCGTACCTATTTGCTGCACAAGATTAAGGCCGTTTACTTTATGAATCCTTTTCTGGTATTTTGGCAGCTTTTAACCAGTAACCTTTTGATCAGCGGGGGCGGAAGTATTTTTCAGGATGTTACCAGCGCCCGGTCCTTGCCCTACTATATTAGCATTGTAGCTTTGGCCAAGCTGATGGGGAAACCCGTCATTTTCTATGCTCAGGGCGTGGGACCGATCAATCGCCCCGTAAGTCGCTTTTTGATGCGTTTGATTGCCAACAAAGTAGATCTGATAACCCTGCGCGATCAAGAATCCGCTGATTTGCTCCATGATATCGGCGTAACCCGCCCACCGCTAAAAATAACCGCCGACCCGGTTTTTTATCTTGCATCACCTGATCGCAGCAGTGATGATTTATCATTGCTGATCGACACTAAGGGGAATAAGCCGCTTATAGGCGTATCTGTGAGGAAGTGGGCACCTCTGGAAGGATATCAGAAAAAGCTGGCCGTGGTTCTCGACTCCCTTGCACAGCAGGGTTATCAAATTGTGTTTATTCCGATGGCATACCCTGAAGATGTGCCGGAATCGCGATATATAGCTGGATATATGCAGCAACAGGCGACTATTATAGATACTCCCATGAGCAGTGATGAGCATCTGGCTCTCATTTCCAGACTGAATTTTATGATCGGTATGCGTTTGCATGCGCTTATTTTTGCTGCAAATAGCGGAGTAGCTTTTGCCGGAATTTCCTATGATCCTAAAGTTGATGCATTTTTAAAAATATTTGACTTGCCGTCCCTTAACGGGGAGCCGGAGAAAATGCTGCAAGAGATTAATGCCTTATTAAATGATAAAGAGCGGCAGAAGCTGGTGCAGCAAAAAGCTGCTTATCTGCGCGGACAATCAGCAGAAAATGCCCGCCTGGCATTATCGCTGCTAAAAAAACCGGCATTCGTACCAGAGCTGCCCGAGCCGGAAACAAAATCGGTAAATGAGAATGAAGCCGAAACGGGCAATCAAGTGCAGGGAACCGGTAAAACCTTTATCGGTGTTTCGATAGTCATTTTCCTGGCCAAACTCCTGGGCTTCGCACGGGAAATCATCTTTGCCTCTGTTTTTGGCACTAATATAATCACCGATATTTTCCAGACTATCTTCAGCCTGCCCAACCTGCTATTCTCAGGAATTGGAACCGCACTTTCCGCGATCAATATCCCGAATTTGACTTATTATATAAGGCACTCGACCCGGGAGGAAAGAGATGGGTATATTTCCCGTCTATACGCACAAATCACTTTATGGGGAACGATTATCACCATCGGGGGCATCATTATTGCTCCTACCCTGGCCAGGCTCCTGGCCCCCGGAATTGAAGGAGAAGCCGAACAAATTGCTACGCTGCTGACCAGAATCATGCTGCCTACATTCCTGTTTGTCAGCCTTACTTTTGTGACCACGGGTATTTTACAGGTGCATGGTTATTTTCATCGGGCAGCGGCCATCAGTATACCCTTTAATATCCTGATTATTCTGGCGTTGATTTGGAGAGGCGCCGATATCGTATTTATCAGTTACATGATAACAATTGGATGGCTTTTACAGTTCATGGTCCAGCTCCCGGTATTAATGCGGGAAAAATACAAGTTTTTCCTGTTGGATTTCAGGGAAAGCTCCTTTGTAAGAATGCTCAAACAGCTGTTGCCGGTTCTGCTGGGAAACTCCCTGTTGCAGCTGTGCTTGATTATAGACCGTACTTATGGCACTCACTTGGACGAAGGCACAGCTGCTGCGCTGGCTTTTGGCAGTAATCTTTTTGTAACAATAACCAGCGTGTTTATTGTGGCCATGAGCAGTGTAGTCTTTCCCCGGTTATCGCAATATAGCCTGGATAAAAATTATACCCAGATTCGCTTAATGTTAAAAAATATATTTAAGATCCTGTTATTTATCCTGATTCCATATTTAATAATCGTGGTTTTTTATCATCAGGAAATCATCACTTTGGTATACGAGAGAGGAGCATTTACCAGCAAATCAACTATGATGACGGCTACGGCATTTCTATTTTACAGTTTTGCGGTGGTCGGTTATGCCTGCCAGGAAATTTTCAATCGAGTATTTTATGCGTTGAAAAAATTTACGGTACCGATGACAGTTAGTATAATTTGCTTAATAATTAATATATTATTGAACCGATCTTTATTTGAATACGGCATTATTGCTTTAAGTGCTGCAACAGCCGTTGTCTTGACTCTATATGCACTGATTACCGGATTTATTATCACTCGGGAGGTAGGCAACTTTCTCGATCGTGACTTCTGGGCATTTATAGCTAAACTGGTCATTCCCAATGTGAGTATGATTGCGATTATCTTCATATTTGCCAGAGTGCACAGCGAAGGGCTGCTGCTTTCATTCCTGCTGCCGGCAGCGCTATGCGGATTGATTTATATTCTTGTATCATATTTAATGAAACTTACGGATGAGTTTAATCTCAGGGGGGGAGCAAAATAATGAAAATCTCAGGGAGAAAGATCTTATGGGCACTGCTGATCATCAGTCTGCTGTTTTCCATGAATGGCATCATTCTGCGTATGAGCAATGAACAAGCTAACCATTCAGTGATAACCACTGCTGATTACCGGGAATTCCGAACAGCCGCCAATTATGCCAATTATAATCTGGACGAAGTTCTTAACCGCTTACAGGAAAGCGGCGTACAATATTTGACAATCAAAGAGACGACGATCCGTGACCTGGAAAACCAGGGCAAACTTACCGTATCGACCTGGGCGGAGTTTTATGCTGAGCAGCAAACGACTGATCCGGATCTCGCCGGAGACATTGTCAAAAAGCTGCCGATAAAGAAAATAAATCCGGCCAATATAGTCATTACACCGATCAATGAAACGGTAGCAGCATTCATTACGGATAACTTAAGTAAACGTCTTAGTAATGATGAGCTGATAGCGATAGAAACAAAAGGAAAAACGATATTTTTAATCAATGTTGAATTTTCACCGCCGGTGCAGGTTGAAGGCACCACCAAAAAAACCGATTTAAGAATTGGCTTTGATCAGGAAATCATGCAGCAGCTTAAGTCGAAAGGCTTTGAGATAGTTCTTTCTCCGGGTAATAATAATGGCAGCAAAACGCAGTATATAAATGAATATTCGGAGATCATCAAGCGTTTTGACATCCATTATATTATTTTTGATGGAATGCAAATCAGTGGTTTTCCTGACCATGTAGATCTAATGGAACAGGTAATAGAAGATAACGGTTTGATCTTAGGCATAATTGAAACATCCCAGCAATTGGGTTATCTGAACCAGGTTGGCATTGATGAGCTTATGGATATCAGCGGTTATCCTATCAACCGGGTCTATTCCACCCGCAATGACGAATATTTAAAAGAAGTGAATGAAAGATATTACCGCTGGTTAAGAGCCGTTATCGACCGTGGGATCCGTATCGTCTATCTGGTTCCTTTTCAGAATGAAAAAGTCAGTTATTCCGATAACCTGGAGGATACTCTGGATACAGCAGCCCGATTTCATCAGGATATCGCTGATAAAGGTTTTCAGGTGAACCAACCTATAAATAAAATGTCAGCAGCAAAGCCGGATAAATTTGACCGCCTGGCTGTTTCCCTGAGCCTCCTGATTGGTTCATTACTTTATTTAAGTTATATTTTCCGAATGCGTAAAAAGACATGGCTGATTCTTTCGGGTTTGGGTATCTTCGTTTGTGTGGCCATCAACTTAATTCTTAATACTGATTTTACAAAAGTCTATGCTCTTTTAGCGGCGATCCTGTACCCTTCTTTATCCAGTTTGCTGGCGCTTTATTATTGGCGNNTACTGGGAATCAATGCGATAGGTATGTTTACGATCGTAACCAGTCTGGCTGACATCACTTATATCATGAATATTGAATATTTCCGCGGTGTAAAGATAGCATTTTTACTGCCGCTGGTTATGTTTACAATCAATTATCTGGTGGTTTTTCAGGGTTTACACGGTATCAAAAAATTCTTGTTGGACTTTTTACAGACTTCTCCTAATTACTTGATACTGGGTTTATCGCTGATCGGTCTTATGGGTTTATATCTATATATAGCCCGGTCCGGTAATACAGCAGGCGTAACGGTTTCTTCCCTGGAGCTGCGCACCAGAGAAATTCTGGAAACTATCTTCATTGCAAGGCCTCGCTTCAAGGAAATAATTATAGGATATCCGGCTCTCTTTGCTTTGGTATACCTGTATCATAAATATAAAAAGGAAGCCATTGTATTTATATTAGGCCTGGGAGTGGTGATGGGTTCCATATCAATGGTAAACAGCTTTTCCCATGTTTTCACTGCCGTTACCATATCTGCTCAAAGAACAATGGCAGGATTGATCATCGGAATTGTTATGGGGCTTTTGACGTTACTGGCAATT
>DBRM01000036.1:43272-47401 GCA_002305965.1 Syntrophomonas sp. UBA1368 | reverse complement strand
ACCATAGCCAGAGCGCGATCACCTTCAAAATGGCCGTAAAGATCATTATATAGCTTGAAGAGATCCAGGTCTATCATCAGCAGAGATAACTCTGCAGGACCAATTTTCATGATTTGGTCGGGAAGAGCCTGACAGAAGAATCTGTGATTATAGAGCTTGGTCAAAGAGTCTGTTACGGCATCTGCCTGAGACCTGGCATATAATCGGGCATTTTCAAAAGCTACCGCGGATGAAGCACCTAAATAAGTCAGTAAGTCCAGATCATCCAAGGTGTAGGCGACATTATTTTTTCTCCTGGTCAGCATAAGTAATGCAATAATATTGTCGCGGATCTTGACCGGTATGATCAATTCGATCCCGGCATTATATAATTGCTCTTTTTCCTGTTCCCACATAGCTTTGAAAAAGGGCTGGTAATATAACTGCTCACGGGTAAGGCCGGTATTATTTTTGCTCATCCATTTGATAACCGGATTGTCAAAAGAAATTAGCATGTCAGGTTGATATAATTGTGATGAAGTCGCAAAAACTTTATAATATTTGTTTTCCTCATTTTTTTGAAGAAACAGCACATGGGATGCGTTCAATGCGAGCTGCACGGCTTCGATCAATTCGCTGGCTATACCGTTTAAATCCAGGTTGTTTGATATTCGGGTGCTGAATTGGCGCAATGCCTGTCGCTGCGAATACTCAGCTTTATAAAAGAGTTTATCGACCAGTTTGGAGGATAGCCTGAATAGAGGCTGTAAGGTAACCGCAACTGCCAATGCTACCAAAGTAGTGTAATAAGGAATGATGCTGNNTAAATTGCTATGATCAGTAGGAATACGTTAATGAAACAGGCGAAAATGTCAATGGGATACTGTCCGAGTGTTGGAATAAGATTGCAGAGGGTACCAAGAAACATAATGAGAATTCCATTAGAAACCAGTTTGATACTTCCGTTAGGAGATATATTATTATTTTGTTTGGCATTACGCTTGGCTTTAATAAGCGTTGAAGTGATAAGTGCCAGGGAGAAAACATATAAAGGGGCAGCCATGATCCCAAGGGAATAATGGAATTTCACTACTCGAAACTGCATGCCCCATAAAGTAACATTGTTCGATACCACACCAGCATCGGTTACGATAAAGCCTAATAGATTGATAACAATAAAGATCACTGTCCCAAGGCCCCATAAAGCAGTGCGATAAATATTTAAAGTGTTGGTAAAGATGGACACAAAGCAATAAAGCAAAAACATAGCAGTCATCATTCCAACTAACATGATCTTATCCCAAAAGAGCACGCTGGGATAAAGTTCAATGGACATAAATACAGCAGAAGCAGTCCATATGATCATGGCTGTCAGAACAAACATAAAGGCCTGGATCAAGCGATCCTTCTGTGAAATGCAAAAGAACAGCATCAAAATAATGTAGCTGCATAAAACTACAATTGGTATTGCTGTAAAAAATAATTCCAAATAAACCATATTATACTCCTGTGGTCCCGTTGTGGGATAGTTTCAAGAGCTCGATCATATCAAAATGGGAGGGATTTATTTTACGTGGTCTTCTCCCGAAAAGTTCGGTAAATCTTTTTATGGTCCCGGTTGGAATAATCGTTACTTTCAGCGGTTCGATACCCAATAATGATTTAAGATCTTTATAATCGGTGTCTATATAACGAAAGTAAATTGCCAGATGCTCATTGATAATATCCCGGGTCAATGCTGACTTCATCTCCAGAGGACTTACTTCTACCAACAGATGCAAAAAAGCCCGGTTTTGATCATCAAATTCTTTCATTGCACACCAATCATTGATACCTAATTTGGAGAGCGCCAACGCCTCATTGATAGTCGCTTCTGAAATCCTGGTAAAACCTGCAATATCGATCAGATCGGGGTGACGGTCGATATATGCAAACTGGGGGAGCGTTAAACCATCAGTTTCATTGCTAAGCGAAATACATTTAAAAATGTCACCAACACGATACCTGGCGAAAGCGCCGCCCTTAAAATTTGATATCACCAGTTCATAGTCAGTTCCAGCCTGCAGTTCATCCATAAGATAAGTATGAGGGACATAGCCCGGGTCATTTAAATTTTTCTCCACTTCAGACCAGGGGATAAATTCATAGAAGCAAACTTCCGGGAAGAAAACCATTCCGTTTTTGCTCCAGGTCTCGGTGGCAATACAGGTTGACTCAGTGCCACCGAAAACTTCCAGAGGCCTTATACCCCAATCCTGTTCGATCTTGGTTTTAACAGCAGCAGAATCTGTACCTGAACAGATGAGTCCTTTTAAAGTCCATATATCTTTGGGGCGTATAGGTGTTTTTTCTTCTTTGCTGTTTTTCCATGCTTTGAACAAGCGGTAATTCATTTTCATAGAATTATTTAACGGATTGATTTTACTATCTGTTCCGCCGGCAGAGGAAAATTGGTCGCCGATTTTTGCGATTACACTGCTAAGTCCGAAGAAAAGATCGACCCCACTTTGCATACCCATTTTAAATCCAAGCTTGTTCCTTTGACTGAAGCTCATATTTACAGCGTCTTTTTCGGGGGGCAGCCAGTTAACAGATATTTCATCCTCCAGAATCAGTGGCGCCAAACCGGTAAGATAAGGCAACGGAGCCAGTCCGTAAAGAAAATTCTCGCCGCCTCTTAAGCTGAATCGACCTTTTTCATTACTGGTAGCCAATATCAAACAAGCAATGAAACTGCTCTTATGACATCTGATCATACTTTCTGTGTATGGTGCTACTTTAATTGGATTTTTGGCTCCTTCCCAGGTGGTCTCGATCCACAGCAAAGGCTTGGAAGGCAACACTGATTCAATATGCGGCAAGAGCAGATCAGCATAATTCTCATAACGTGTAAGCGGGACCATTTGCCGGAATTCATCAATACTGGCAGGCTTTTTGCCTTTCATGATCCTTCTGCCCAGTTCACACCCGGAATATAGTTCAATTTGTTCCAGCATGAGACGGTTTTGAATCTCCATATATTGATCCATGGAAAAATCCAAAAAACCGCAGTACTCCTGCCAAATGCGATCGAATTGCTTGTTTTTTAACTTCTGATCTAAATTCATAAATATCTCCCGTTTGGGTTTGATAATCATTTATCTGCAACAGCGGTCAAGACATAAAAAGTTCTGTTGATCAAATCCCATTCCAGTGGACGAAACTTCGATTTGGAAAGGAGCTGCTCAATTTCATTCCGGGAATAGATATATACATCACCACTGGCGTTAAAAGGTGACTGTAAATAGTAATTGATTACCCGGCGAACATTTTTAGACCACCAGGGTTCGCCCATCAATAACCTGCCTTGCGGTTTCAAAACCCGATTCATCTCCTGCAATGATCTTTGAGGATCCGGATAATGATGAAAAGATGCATTGCAGACCAACAAGTCAAACGAATTATCAGGCCAGGGTATATTATCAACATCCCCTGCTTGAACAGGAATATCTGATCCCAGAAGCATTTTGGCCTGAACGATCATATTCTCTGACAAATCGATGCCAGCTGCCTGGATATCAGGATATTCCTGCTTGATCATAGCCAACAAGGTACCTGACCCGCAACCAACATCAAGCACCGAAAGAAATGAAAAGCAACTCATTTTATCCATTAAAGTTGCATACATTTGATGACAATACTTGCCATCCCAGCTTTTATCATATCTCGCTGCCTGTTTATCAAAATATTTTTTACTTCTGGTTTTATAAGTTTGATCAGTTAAGCTCATTTGATCACCTTTTCCAGTAATAATGAATACAACTTCGAAAACTCGCCAAATTAGGTATTAAAAAAGGAACCTCCTTTTTATAAGCTTGATAATTCTCCAGGATCATTGGAAAAATCCAACGATCCTGAATATAAACATAAATCAGATTCATGCATGTCCAAACTAAAGCGGCCATGAGCATCAAGTTACTGCCCAGCGTTAGTGCCAATAAGAGATAAAAAAAGAAAAACCACATTACTCCCGGGTGTCTGCAAAGAGCGTACATTCCTTCATAAACAACGGTATTTCTTTTATAGTCAATGTAGGTTTTCTTAAAGGGTATAGCCCCAAAGAGGCCATATATCAATAAAATCAAAAACGCTAAAGCCAATGACCCGGTTA
>DBRM01000036.1:0-43158 GCA_002305965.1 Syntrophomonas sp. UBA1368 | reverse complement strand
AAATTCTTTAGATTTGACTACAAAACAATTGTTTAAGGAAAAATAAAAATGTTATGTCATATTCTGTATTGGGACTATTTACCTAGTACTATAGTTCATCATCAAACTTGAATTTCCTGCTTTTTTTGGTGAACAAAATGATAAAAAGGGCAGAAAAACGAATAATGTTTCGACATAAGCGTTTATAACAGGCAATTATTCTTCGTTCCGGAAAGCCTCTAGTGAATTATGAACAATTATTTTATGATCGACCCCGATTTTATTCACAGTCCTTACGCATATATTGATAAGTAAAACGAAGAGGAGGTACATATCTGTGAAAAAGAAAATCTCTATTATTGTCTTGTGTTTTTTCATTCTAACCATCTTTACCGGCGGGGCAGCAGCAAAAAAAAATGATTCCCCTAAGGGATATGGTTACATGAAGAATTTTGCCAGTGAGAAAATGAAACCACTACCCGGGTTTATAGACATTGATGGTGACTGGGCAAGAGATGAAATCAATAAAGCTGCACAAAAAGGTTTTATGAAAGGCTATGGTGATGGCAAATTTCAACCCAATAAACCGATTACATGCCTGGAAACCATCGTGGCTTTAATGGGCACATTGGAGCAGGAAGGTGCCATTGATCTGGATGAGGTTGATGTAGATAGTTATGACAGTTTGCTAGGGAAAATACCCGGTTGGGGAAAAGTGTATGTGGCCGCTGCTATTGATGAAGGTATTCTGCTTGAAATCGAGATGGATGGTTTCAATCCCAATCAGGGAATCAAGAGATACCAGGCTGCCATATATTTTGCCCGATTAACGGAAAACGGATATGGTGAGTATTTTGAAGGTATAGTTGAAGATGTTTCAGATGTGGATGATATTGATTTGGATGAAATTCTGGAAGAAATCGAAGCAGCCATTGATGAGTTGGATGAAGTGATCGATGAATATGAAGATAAATATCTGGATGAAGATGAAGACGAAAACAAAGATATCTACAAATATAAACACAAAGGCAAAGACAAACAAAATAAAAAAGATAAAGGAGAATTAACTGAAGATGTTTATGAACAGTTGAATGACTTTGGAACGACACTTAAAGAATTTAAAGATCAACTGGAAGAACTGGAAGAAGAAGCCCTTGGCAGGAAAGAAATTGGACTGATCAATAATGAATTGGGCTCGTTGATGACTGAACTAAAGAATATCATGAAAGATGAAGAAATGTCCGAAGAGCTTGATGAAGTCATGAAACGTTTAAACGAGATTAAATCTGAATTAAGCGAAAATAAAGTTCAGAATAAAAATCTTTTTCAGTATTTTGATGAGAATCAGATACCTTGCGATGGCATAAAAGCAGTTAAATGGGTGCAAAAACTTCGGATCATGATGGGAGATGCTGATGGTCGATTCAGCCCTATGAGGGTCGTGAAGAGGAATGAATTAGCGGCGATGCTGAATCGTCTGGATGATAATTATTTTTGTCAGCAGGATGGAGAATTGATCAAAGGTATATTAGACGACCTCGATTATGATGAAGATCATAAGATTTTTATCATGTCTATTATTGATGAGGACGGCAATACAGTCGATGAGATCGAATTCACGGATGAAGACAAGTTGTTTTACGATGGTGAATTAGTGATATTTGATGATGATGATATTGATGAAGACGAAGCTGTTCTTGAAGATATCGAAACTGGCGGAAAGATCAAAATTTACCTAAACAATCAGGGTGAACTGGTGTGGATTAAAATATATCCGCCGGAAGAAGATTAAAGAACAAGTACTGTTTGGATGGTAGTTTGTAGCGGAGAAAAGGACATTTTGCTTCCTATGACCTTGTCTGCATTATATAGTTAAAGCAGCGGCTGTCGGGTATAATCTAACCAGAACTTTTACGTTGCCTGAAACCATTATGCGGCATCGGGGAGGTATAGATGTCCGGATCTAAAGAGTTTGAAACAATTGTATATACAAGCTGGCAAAAATTTCATGATGGCAATATGAATGCGATTGATGATATATATCCTGAACTCATGCCTTTTTGTTTAAGAATTTGTTCGAGAACCTGTGGAAGATATATCGATGATGGCGACGAAGAAGCAAGTATTGCCCGTATGTCGATCATTGAAGCTTTTGAACATTATGAGCCTGATAAAGGGCATATACTTGGTTATTTGGGCAGGGTAATCCATAACCGGATCATTGACTATAAACGCAGCCAAAAACGAACTCAAATGCTCCGGCTTGATGATCTAAATCAAAGACATTTGGATGATGAGCAAATTGAAGCCCTGGTTGAGGAAATGGCCAGGAGTGAGGAAATAAAACGATTTAAAGCAATTCTAAATTCTTTTTCCATTGAATTTGCTGAATTGGTTTCATCCTCTCCCCGGCAGAAGAAGACTCGCGATACGGCAAAAAAAATTGCCGTGCTGATTGCCGAAAATCAGGAACTAAAGACGTATTTACTGGAGAAAAGGAAACTGCCGGCAAAACCATTGGAAGAAAAGTACCGGCAAGACCGTAAGTTGATTGACCGCTACCGGAAATATATACTGGCTGCAGCCTTGATACGCATATATGATTTGCGTCAGCTCAAGGAATACATTTGGACAAACAAAGGAGGGACTGACCGTGGCTAAGGCCAGAGGGGTTGTACTTGAATCAAATAACGGTTACTCAACGATCCTGATGGAAGGCGGGCAGTATATCAAAATAAACCGCACTATGCAAATCGGGCAGATTTACCAGCAGGAGTACCAATACAAGAAATTCCTGTTGGCAGCAGCGGCTGTTTTGGTATTTACGCTCCTGGCTGCGGTGGATTTTTTCCATGTAGTTGCATATGCCAATGTATCCAATGGAATTGAAATAGGGGTTAACCGGTGGAACCGGATCATCAAAGTCGAAACATTAAAAACGGATGTAAAAACTTCGGCAGAATATTCTGCTTTAAAAGGAAAGAAACTGGAAGAAGCAGTACCGGCCTTGGTCAAAGATGCTTTACCGGCTGACGATGATCAGGCAGAAGTAACCATTCAAGTTAACAGTGGCAAACAAAACGGCGCCAAGCTGGAAGCCAAGCTTATCGAAAAAATTGAATCATCTGTTGAAGAAGAGTTCAATATCCAGGACCAAGGGAAAGGAAAAGCTGATGCCCAAGATAAAAATAGCATTCGCATCAAATTAAAAAACGATCAAAAAGAGAAGCAGGATCGACCCCGTGACAAGATAAAGCCGGATAATGAAAACAACCGGCCTGCTTATCAAGCTGGGAAAGGCAGCAAAGACAAACAGAATTCGTTTGATAATAAAGATCGAGCCGCCAAGAAAGGCTCTGCGAAAAGGGAGGCCGATTAATTTTAATAAATTTGAGAATAAGTAATGGTTAATTTTTATAATAAGAATAAATACGAGCTTTAATGAACTAAATAATAAGCATGATAAGGCCAGGTTCCAGATTAACAGTTATTTGCTGAATGGAACCCAGGCCTTATTGTTTTTCAAAAAAGGGTAGTCTGCGGAGATGGCGAATAAGAATAAGATAATCAGAAAAGGGGGGGATAACAATGAATAAAGTTAAAACATGGGAAGAATATTCAGAAGAGGATATACTTGAAGCCAATATTGAAAAATATAATAAAGAAGAAATTGTGAAGTTTTACCAGGACTTTGATGAACCAAAGTATTCTTATATCGAATATACTGTGATCTTTAACACGCTGCTTCAGTTTTTGCATAAGCATCTAAAACATCCCGTGAGGGCAGTCGATATGTGCGGCGGTGCAGGCAAAGCTGCTTTTGCATTGAAAAGTTGTGATGCTGAGTGTGAAGTTACCTTGGTGGACCTGGCAGATAAAATGCTGGATATTGCGCGGCTTAAAGCTGAAAAAGAAAACATTTCCTGCCGGATCATCTTGCAGGATGCCTTTTCTTTTTTGGCAAATGAAGCGGAGGAATTTGATTTAATCGTATTCTCTTCTGCCTTACACCATTTTAAGGATCCGGTCACACTGCTGGAAGCTGCGGCAAAAAGACTTTCTCCACAGGGTCTGATTATCAGTATTGCTGATCCCAATACCAAAATAAAAAGCAAACGCTTTCGCTTTTTACAGTTTATGGCCAGCAACCGCCAGTTGAAGAAAATTGCTATTAAGAAAAGCTTTAATAATTTGTTTAATGCCGGTAACAAAAATGGCGCCGGGGAAGAGGATTTTGATGTGGCTGAATATCAGACACGTACCGGGATCAATGATGTGGGATTAAGCAATGATATAAAACGCGCCGGGCTGAAACCGCTAATACATATGCGCTATCCGGCCGGGGAGCCGATGATGACGAAAATTATGCCCTGGTTAGGACTGAGCTGGGCGTTCAGCATGGTAATGTGCCATCATGCTGCTTTTGATCATTATCATACCAATACTGATCCTTTAAAAAGAGAGATCAAACAAAATTTACCTTACAGGGTAAAGTTTATGATTTGATTGCATAATACTTATTAGAACGAAACCTGGAGAAATAACGATTTTGGAAATTTGGCAGCAACAGTTTTATTTTGACATAATGGTTAAAAAGGCACTTGACAGTATTGCCAGTCCCGCATTGGATTTGGTCATGATTCATATTACCAATCTTGGCTCTCCAATGGCTTTCTATATTTTGGCAGCCGCCGGTTTTTTATTTCTTGCTTACAGGAAAAAGTTGATTCAGGGGTTTTTTCTGGTTTTTAGTTTGTTTGTTTCCTGGGGGAGCATGAATCTTTTAAAATCGTTTTTTATGCGGGATCGACCTGTAGGTGAGCATCTCACTTTTGCTGCCGGATATAGTTTTCCCAGCGGCCATGCTACACTGGCGATGGTTTTTTATGGCTTTATCATTTACCTGTTACTAACAGCCGGTCAGAAGTGCTGCGCAAGAGTAATAGCCGGGTTACTGGCTTTCTTAATCTTACTGATTGGAATAAGCAGGATATATCTCAATGTTCATTATGCCACAGACGTACTGGCCGGATTTATTTTGGGAAGTATTTTGCTGGTCTTTTTTATCTGGGCCTTCAAATAAGTCAAAATGAGGTCATGAAATGGTCATTTCTTTTTATTCTTTAGAGCGTTGCGGGCTTTTTGTTCCTTTCTTAGCCTTTTTCCTTCCTCAGAAAATATGATCTCATTTTTTTGCCGGGTTTTGGTCCCGCCGATATAATTGTTTTCAGCCCCTTTCCGCACCAGCAAAGTATGACCTTCATCAAAAGTCAGGGCCACCGGAAAATCTGATTCTCCATAAATGACTCTATATCCTGACCCCCGTAGATAAGGGTCTTCTTTTAGCTTCTGCCTGACATCCTGCTTAATTACAGAGAAGTTATACTGGCTGTGATGACCTTTTCCGTGAATAATATCGATCACATCAACACCATGCTCAATACACCAGGTTATATTTTCTTCTGCTTTGCGCCACGCCTCTTCACGGCTGAGATTATGCAGATCGATTCTTTCAAGCTTCATATAAAACCAACTCTTTTTTAATAATATTTAAAATAAATTTAATTTTCGAAAATTTTATATAAAAAATACTGTATTTTATTTTATAATAATACAAGGATACAATTTATAGTTTAATTTTACAAATGTGTCCAAGTGTGGGGGGGATAATTTTGATGGAATCTAATGGTCTCTGGCATGATGATCAGGAATATTTGCTGACCTTGCAGGTTCAATATCTAAACGATCTTTTGGATAATATGAATGAAATTTTTTATACATATAATACTGATGGCATTATGACTTACGTTAATAAAAAAATAAAAGATATCCTTGGCTATGAGCAAAAAGAGTTGATGGGAAAATATGTATGGGAGGTCGTTCATCCTGATCATAAAGAAGTAGTGATTAAAGAAACCAAAAAACGTCTGCAAAAAGGGAAAGGTAAAAGAGAAATTTATCTGATCAAAGTAGTACGTAAAGACGGCGAAGCCAGGACAATACGTATTAATGTAGCTCCAATCGAGGAAAACGGGAAGATAATCGGTGAAGCGGTACTGGCAGAAGATGTGACTGAGGCAAAACAGAATGAAAAAGCCCTCAGGGATTCCAATCAACTGCTGCAGGACACCAAGAATGAATTAATGGAAGCAAATGACAGCTTGCGCAGGGCTAAGGAGGAACTGCGCCGGCAGTTGGAAGAGTCTGAACAGCACAAAGAAGCAGTGACAACTGCCCATCATAAATTGGAAAATATAATGGATTTTCTGCCTGATCCCACCATTGTTATTGATGCGCGGGGTAAAGTGACCTTATGGAATAAAGCCATGGAAGGTCTGACCGGAGTCAAGGCACGTGATATGATCGGTAAAGATAACCGGGAGTATTCAGTCATCTTCTATGGCAGAAGACGCCCTATGCTGATCGATTATGCGGCGGGTCTGGCTGATATGAACAACGCTGCGGAAAATTACGATGATTTTCAACAAAATGAAAATGACTTATTTGCAGATCAATATGTACCACAGTTGGGGATCGGCGGTACGATTGTGGCAGGCCGTGCGACTCCACTATATGATGATTACGGTAATTTAGTGGGGGCCATTGAGACCGTAACGGACTTAAGCGAAAGACTGAAAACCCTGCGGGAACTTAAAGACAGTGAAGAAAAATACCGTAACATCATTGAGAGTATGGAAGACGGATATTTTGAAGTTTCGATTCCAGGAGAATTTCTTCTCATCAACAGGTATTTACATACAGCATTGGGGTATACACGCGAGGAGTTGATCGGGCAAAGCTTTCGAAAGATAATGGATGAGGATAACGCCAAAATGATCAGGAAAGCTTTTATCAATGTTTACCAGACGAAAGAATTGAGAAAGTCCTTTGACTGGGAAGTGCGCAGACGTGATGGAAGCAAAATGTTTACGGAAACCACCATATTACCTATCATGGATGATAAAGATGAAGTGATCGGTTTCAGAGGCATAGTAAGGGATATTACAGAGCGGAAAAAGAATGAGCAGGCATTAATGGCCAGTGAACAAAAGCTCCAGGAAAGAGTTTCCTATTTAAATGCTTTGATCCAGAACCTGAACGAATTATTTATAACCTATGATTTAAACGGCAAAATTACCTTTATCAATAATAAAGTTACCGAAATAGGCGGATATTTACCTGAAGAAATAATCGGCAAACATGTGAATATATTTGTACCAGAGGAATACCATGATCTGGTAATGCAAGAAATCGCAATCATAATCGGAAAAGGAGAAAGTGCTGCCTATGAACTGCCGATGCGGCATAACAGTGGTTCCTATGTAATGACCAAAATAAACAGTACCCCAATAATAAACGAGAATGGCGAAATAGAAGGCGGAATGATTTTAGCTGAAGATATTACTGCTACCAAGAAAGCACAGCAGGAACTGGCTACCAGTGAAAAGCGTTACCGGGCGATCGTTCAGGATCAGACCGAGCTGATTTGCCGCTTTATGCCGGATTTGACCCTTACATTTGTGAACAAGGCCTTTTGCAGGTATTTTAATAAGCCTGAAGCTGAGATTATAGGAAGGAAAATACCATATTATAAACTTGCTGCATCTGAGAAAGATTATTACCGTCAAGAGCTTCTTAATGTTACTCCACAGGAACCGGTCAAACAATTCGAATTTGCGATCCACCTTGGAAATGAAGATAAAAATTGGCTGTCCTGGACAATACGGGGTATTTTCAATGAACAGGAAACCATCATTGAATTTCAAGCAGTCGGACGGGATATTACCATAAGCAAGCAAGCTGAAAATCAACTGATTTATATGAGTACCCACGATGGATTAACCGGTCTTTATAACAGGTTGTATTTCGAACGGCAAATGCAAAGCATGCAGAGTAACAATTTGTTGGATGTGTGGCTGATCATTTGTGATGTTGATGGGCTAAAGCTGATCAATGATACATTGGGACATGCTGAAGGGGATAATACACTGTGCAAGGTTGCGGATATCATAAGAAGCTGTTTCCGCCGGCAGGATATTATTGCCCGGGTGGGGGGCGATGAGTTTGCAATTCTCTTGCCTTGTGCCGACAGTGACACAATAGCCCATGCCATCGACCGGATCAGAAGAACAGTAAGAACTTACAACCTGAGCGCTGATATTCCGGTTAGTATGTCTATCGGTGCAGCGAGCCGGACATCACTTGCAGTTACCATGGATGATGTCTACAAAGAAGCAGATAATAATATGTACCGGGAAAAACTGCACAGCAGCAACAGTGCCCGCAGTGCCATTGTACAAACGCTGACTAATGCATTAAAAGAACGCGACTATATAACCGAAGGCCATGCCGAACGGCTGCAGGAATTAGTTGAAAAGATCGCCCAAAAGCTGGGAATGGATGAGCGAGTCATAAATGATCTGCGTCTCTTTGCCCAGTTTCATGATATTGGAAAAGTTGGCGTACCGGATGCCATCCTGTTTAAGACCAGTTCCCTCACTGAAGATGAACGACTGATCATGCAGAGACATAGTGAAATAGGACACCGCATTGCCCTTTCGGCGCCGGAAATGGTAGATATCAGCGATTGGATCCTTAAGCATCATGAATGGTGGAATGGTGAAGGTTATCCCTTGAAATTACGAGGGGAGGATATTCCGTTGGAATGCCGCATTCTAGCGGTAGCAGATGCTTATGATGCCATGACCAGTTACCGGCCATATCGTCGGGCCATGACCCACCAGGAAGCGGTGGAGGAATTGATAAAATTCGCCGGTATTCAGTTTGATCCGGATATTGTTGATGTTTTTATTGCTTTAAATATTGGAAATCAATCGGATAGCGATAATGACCAATTATTTCCCAGCGCTTAAGACAATCTTCCTCTTTTGTGATACCAGCATTGTGAATTACCAATGGCCGGCCTGCTGTTGAGATCCGGTCACTAATGATTCCGCAATGCTCATCGCCATTGGCAAAACGCCAGTAAACAACATCTCCCCATTGCCATTGACTGAGTTCTTCTTCTGTTTCCACGGTCAGTTTTTGCCCAAAACGTTCAAAAAACTGTATTTGATTTGGGACCCGGCGATGGTCAATGTTAGAATCAGGCGCGGTTAAACCCCATCGGGAAGGATACTGAGCGAAATTTGCCGTCATATCTTCATGGATCAACTGCTGGAGGTCAATCCCAGCATTCCTGAAAGCCCGGATTATCACATCTGTACAAGCACCGCAGACGGAATCCACGTCTCCTCCCGGATAATCAATGACCTGATAAGAAGCATTATACCAGGTTTTGTTTTTAACTTCCTGCCGTGCGCCTAACAAGATCAGATCAGCAGCAACAAGATCCTGGGGGGCAATTTTTTCAACCGGCGACAGTTTCTCGGGTAACGGGCTGTTTCCATAATTTATTAAACTCATATCCGATAAAACTGTATAAACACCAAAGGTCAGAAGAGCTATAATAAAAAATGCCGGTACAAGTTTTTTAATAACATTTATTCTCATAGTGCGGCCAACTTTCAATAGAATAAATAGTTCTGAACTGATAAAATCAATTGATGAATTTTTATTAAGCTATATTCAAGATAATTCATAACGTAGGGAGTTTCAATCATGCTTTCGTTTGCAACACTGACCCGGGGGTTAAAAAAGGGACTTTCCGTAACCTGGGAATTAGGAAAAGTTATCGTGCCGGTATATTTTATCATTACCTTTTTTGAATACACGCCGATCATGGATCGGATCGCAGAAATTATGCAACCCGTAATGTATATGGTAGGATTACCGGGAGAAGCTTCATTGCCACTGGTGCTGGGGATATTTCTTAATATATACGCTGCCATCGGTGCAATACTGCCTTTAGATATGGGAACCAGAGAAATAACCATAATTGCTGCTATGCTGCTTTTGGCACATTCCTTGCCAATGGAAGCGGCGGTAAGCAAGAAAGCCGGTGCCAAAGTTGCTTCTCTGCTGTTGGTGCGTATCATTATGGCTTTTCTGGTGGGGGCAGGTTTTAATTTGATTCTTTAAGGAGAGAGATCTATGCCTTATACAGATATTTTAATGGAAGCGGTCACCGGCAGTGTTGATGGTGTTTTAACGTTGGCTGTGATCGTTATACCGCTAATGATTTTCATTGAAATCATTCAGGATTTGAACTGGCTGGACAAAATGACGGCAGTATTATCACCCATCACGCGATTTATAGGTATTTCATCAGAAGCCAAATTGCCAATCATGGCGGGATTGGTTTTTGGAATCAGCTATGGCGGGGGGATCATAATTGACAGTGCCCGGCAAGGTAAGCTTACCTATCGGGACATCTACCTGATAAACTTGTTCCTGGTGATTTGCCATTCGCTTTTTGAAGATACTTTTTTATTTGCAGCGATTGGTGCCACGTGGCTGCCGATTTTAATAGCAAGATTTTTTTTGGCGATCATAATATGTTGGGCCGTGGCCCGATTTATGCCTGTACCTCCAGAAAAAGCCAGTGATACCTTGGATTAAATAAAGAAACACTGGCATTTACAAGTAAAACTGCTATGATTTTGCGGGATTCAAATTTTTGGATATGGTATGATAGAGTTACATCATAAAAGGTGGTTTTTTTAATGTCACATTTGCTTCATGACTTAAATCCAAGCCAGTTGGAAGCAGTTTCTCATATTGAAGGTCCCTGTATTGTCCTTGCAGGAGCAGGAAGCGGTAAAACCAGAGTGATCACCCGCCGGATCGTAAACCTTATTGAAAAGGGTGCCAGTTATGATGAAATCCTGGCTATCACTTTCACGAATAAAGCTGCGCAGGAAATGAGAAGCAGAGTTACAGCTATCCTGCCTGATTATTCCGGGCATTGGACGCAAACTTTTCATGCGGCCTGCTACCGGATCTTGCGTATGGATATACATAACCTGGGATTTGACCGCAATTTTACGATTGTTGATGATGCTGACGCCAGTGCAGTTATTAAAGAAATTTTAAAAGAAGAAAATGACTACGAAACCAAACCTGAGCAACTCCTGCATGTATTCAAACAAGTGAAAAACAGTCTGGAAGATCCGGAAAAATATTATTCCCGCTACAGGCTGTCATTCGAGGCCAAGGAAAAAAATCTGCGCATTTACAATAAGTATAATCGTCGTTTAAAAGAACTCAATGCCCTTGACTTTGAGGATCTTATCGTTTTATGTATCAAACTTTTTAAAGAGTTTCCGGAGATTCTGGAAAAATATCAGAACCGATTCCGCTATATTATGATCGATGAATATCAGGACACCAATTTTGCCCAGTACCGGTGGGCAAAATTGCTGGCGGCCAAAAACCGCAATATTTTTGTGGTAGGTGACCCAGATCAGTCCATCTACAGCTGGAGGGGAGCAGAACCGTATAATATTAAGCGGTTTATTCAGGATTATCATGATACCAAAGTGATAAAGCTGGAAAAGAATTACCGTTCCACCCCGCAAATTCTGGCGGCTGCCAATGCTGTCATCAAAAATAATCTGGATCGCGAGGAAAAGGAACTTTATACCGACATCAAGGCGGGAGAGCAATTAATTCATTTTTGTGCCGGCGACAGTTTTCAGGAAGCACGATTCATTGCGGATACAATTGGGGATTTGGTGGATCGTGAAAATAGACAATACAGTGATTGTGTTATTTTTTACCGTACCCATGCCCAGTCGAGGATCCTGGAAGAAGCCCTGGTCCGTAAATATATTCCGTATCATTTGATAGGTGCCAAGCGATTCTATGAACGCAAAGAAATAAAGGACATTGTTGCGTATTTAAAACTGGCCTGCAATAATAATGACCGGCTAAGTCTGCAGCGTATCATCAATACACCCCGTCGCGGGATAGGCGATAAGACAGTGGAGAAAATCGTCAGCTATGCCAGCGAGAATCATTTAACAATAATGGAAGCATTACAAGAACCGGACAAGATCAGCGGCATCAGCAAGAAAATGAGCAATACCCTGGAAGAATTTTATGGCATGATCAGATATTTTTCGGACTTGACGCAATCAGATACTCCATTAAGGGATATTATTGACATAGTTATTGAAATGAGTGGTTATGTTGATGAATTGCATAAAAACAATCTGCCTGATGTAGAAACCCGCCTGGAGAATATATATGAGCTGAAATCGCTGGCTTTTGAATTTGAACAGAACGGTGCTGACAGTCTGGAAGACTTTCTGGCGCAGATCGCTTTAGCGCAGGATAATGATGAAACAGACCATTCCAATTCAGTGCTGCTCATGACCTATCACGGTGCCAAAGGGCTTGAATTTCCGGTGGTATTCATGACGGGAATGGAAGAAGGGGTCTTCCCTTCCTATCGCAGTGAATCATTAGAGGAGTTGGAAGAGGAAAGACGATTATGCTATGTGGGGATCACCAGAGCCAAAGAAAAACTTTACCTGACCAATGCTGTATCTCGCTTGCTTTATGGATATGAGCGCAGCAATCCTCCATCCCGGTTCCTGGGTGAAATACCACAGGAATTGCTGGCGTCACCGCAGCCAAAGAAGATCGTCAACAGCATTCTGGGAGAAGGAGACAGGGTTATTCATAAGAAGTTCGGTATGGGGAGAGTGTTGAACCTTATTGAAGATGACATGGTGGCAGTGATCGATTTTGAACGGGCTGGAACCAGAATGCTGCGTTTGGATATTGCTCCTTTGGAGAAAATAGATTAAAGAATCTGAATGCGGGAGGAATCTATGGCCAGTCCGGAACAAAGGATAAATGAACTGCTTAAGGAATTAAAGCAACACAATTATCAGTATTATGTATTAGATGACCCTCTTATTAGTGACAGCGAATATGACCGGTTAATGCAGGAATTGCTCCACCTGGAAAAGGAATACCCTCAGTTTATTAGAAGCGACTCGCCTACCCAGAGAGTAGGAGGAGAGGCGCTGGAAAAATTTGCACCAGTCACCCACCGCTATCCGCAATTGAGCCTGGATAATGTCTTTTCACTTGCAGATTTGGAAGAATTCGACCGCCGCATAGCCAGAGCGGTCTTTAACATTGACTATATGGCAGAACTCAAAATTGACGGGCTTTCCGTTATTTTGATATATGAGCACGGGAAGCTGATTAATGCTGCTACCCGCGGCAACGGAATAACCGGGGAAGATGTGACCCGGAATGTAAAAACCATTAAGAGCATTCCTTCGCAGCTGAAGACAGCAGTGCCTCGCCTGGAAGTTCGAGGCGAAGTATATATGCCGAAAAAAGAATTCCAGCGGCTGAATGAAGAGAAAGAAGAAAAAGGGGAAAAACCCTTTGCCAATCCCCGCAATGCAGCGGCAGGATCTTTGCGTCAGTTAGATCCGGACATTACTGCTAACCGGGCTCTGGCAGCCTTTATCTATGATATTATTTATTGCGAAGGCCCATTAATCGAAAACCAACAACAGGCTTTGCAATTTCTTGAATCAGAGGGATTGCCGGTAAATCCGGAATATCTATTTTGCCGTAATATCAGTGAAATCTATCAATATACACAGAAGTATCAAAACGAAAGGTATTCACTTCCTTACGAAATCGATGGTGTAGTTATAAAACTCAATTCTTTCAGGGAGAGGGCAGAGTTAGGCGCAACCTCCAAAAGCCCCCGCTGGGCGGTGGCCTATAAATTTCCTGCCGAGGAAAAGGCCACCCGTTTGTTAGACATAGAGATAAGCGTGGGCAGGACTGGAGTGGTGGTGCCTACGGCAATACTGGAACCAGTAGCTCTCGCGGGCACTACGGTCAGCCGTGCCAGCCTGCATAATTTCGCTCTGGTTCGGAGCAAAGATATCAGGATCGGTGATATGGTGATCGTACGCAAAGCAGGGGATATCATTCCTGAGATCGTGAGGACGCTGCCTGAGCAGCGCAATGGCGAGGAAAAGGAAGTCACCCCACCGCTGTTTTGCCCGGCTTGCAACAGCGCTGTCATTCAAATTGAAGGGGAAGTTGCCCATCGCTGTGAAAACATCAATTGCCCCGCCCGTTTGAAGGAAAGTCTGATATTTTTTGCCTCACGTCCGGCGATGGACATTGACGGTATGGGCCCTGCTGTAATCGAGCAATTACTGGAACATAAGCTGGTATTTGCCATTGATGACCTGTATCAACTGAAGGCAGAGGATTTGATGCAGCTGGAGCGAATGGGGGCTAAATCGGCTGATAATCTGATCAAAGCCATTACTGCCAGTAAAGACATGCCGCTGCACCGGCTGATCACAGCTATGGGGATCAGACATGTGGGAGCTAAAACTGCTCGCCAGTTGACCGAACGGTTTGTGAGCATTGAGGATTTCATCAATGCATCACCGGAAGATTTTCTGGAAGTGGCTGAAGTTGGTGAAAAAATTGCTGAAAGCCTGGCGGCTTTTTTTGCCGAACCGCATAATCGGGAAATGATTAAAAACTTACAGAGTTCCGGGGTGAACACTGTTGAAAAGCAAGGCAGACCCAAAGAAGGGGCGCTGGCAGGAAAGACTTTTGTTTTAACCGGTACGTTAGGAAGCATGACCCGGCAGGAAGCCGGAGAAAAGATTGAGTCATTGGGGGGTAAAGTCATCAATTCAGTCAGCAAAAAAATTGATTTTGTTGTGAGTGGTTCTGATCCCGGCAGCAAGTATCAAAAGGCGCAGGAGTTGGGAATTCGGGTTTTAGATGAAAGTGAATTTCTGGAGATGATAAAAAGTTAGAGCCAGGATCCCTAAAAATAACTAACAAAACACTCCCAGCCAGGAGTGTTTTCTTTTGGCAGAGAACAATTATTTTGCTATATTAATAAGGTTATGATGCAAGTATTATTCTTTCGGCAGAAAAGGTGATTTTTTTGACAGGTACATTTATTAATGCGGGTGCCATTGTAGCGGCAGGGCTTTTCGGATTGCTGCTGCGCCGGGGAATCCCGGAGAAGATGAGCCGCAGTATGCGTGACGCTTTGGGGATATTGATCATCGTCATTGGAGTACAATACGGATTTAAAGCAGAAAACTACGCAATCATCGGGGTTTGTTTGGCCTTAGGGGCCGTTATAGGCGAGTGGCGAAATTGGGACGGCCGCCTGGAAGCATGGGGGCAGCGCCTGCAAAGCCGTTTTGGTAATGGTGAGAGCAGTTTCGCCAAAGGGTTTGTCTCTGCTACCCTGCTATTTTGTGTTGGAGCTATGGCAGTAGTTGGTTCTCTGGAAGATGGGCTTTATGGCAATTATCAAATCCTGATGGTCAAGTCGATGCTGGATGCTATATTTTCAGCTCTTTTTGCAGCCAGTATGGGGATCGGAGTGATATTCTCGGCCATCCCGGTGTTGATTTACCAGGGAACCATCAGCCTCGCAGCTGGCTTGATCGAACCGGTCCTGACCGATCCTATGTTGAACAATATTACTTCTCTGGGCGGGATGCTGATTGCGGCTTTGGGTTTTAATATTATTGGTGTAACCAAGATCCGCGTAGCGAATCTCTTGCCCGGGATTTTGCTAGTGCCTGTGATTATGGCAGTGCTGTCGCTTTTTACATAAAAACCAAAATTCAGGACCTAATGTATACATGAAAATTATTAGTTTATCAAGTAGGTATTTGCTATAATATTCATCATAAATGTTTGCAATAGCAGGAGGTATCGGTGTGGCGATAGATATAAAAGAAGTTGAACATATTGCTTTACTGGCCAGGATCAACATATCTGAAAAAGAAAAGGCAGAGTTTGCGGAACAAATGACTCAAATCCTGCAATATGTGGAGAAATTAAATGAATTGAACACCAATGAGGTAGAACCTTTATATCATATATTGCCCATATATAATGTTTTTCGTGAGGACAATGTGGTTGAAAGTCCGGACCGGGATGAGTTGTTTGCCAATGCACCCCAACATGAGGACGGATATTACAAAGTTCCCAGGATTCTATAGAGAGGATGGCTGCCGTGGAACTTCATGAATTAACTCTTCAACAGTTGATAAAAGAGCTGGAAGAAAAGAAAACCAATGCCCAGGAAATAATGACTGCAATTCTTAACCGGATAAATGCCGTTGACCAAAAAGTAAAAGCATTTTTGACCTTGAATCAGGAAGCAGCCATCGAAAAAGCCCGCGAGTTTGACCGGCAGCCCTGGCAAGGAAAGATTGCAGGCATTCCTTTTGCTTTGAAAGATAATTATTGTACCAAAGGAGTCAGAACCACCTGCGCATCCAAAATGCTGGAAAACTTTATACCTCCATATGACGCAACGCTTGTTAAAAAGCTTTATGCTGAAGGGGGAATCCTGACCGGTAAATTAAATTTGGACGAGTTTGCCATGGGCTCTTCAACAGAATTATCAGCTTTTTTCCCCAGTCATAATCCCTGGGATCTGGAACGGGTGCCGGGTGGTTCGTCAGGAGGTTCGGCAGCCGCTGTGGCAGCTGATGAAATTCCATTTTCCCTGGCATCTGACACCGGCGGTTCTATCAGACAGCCTGCGGCATACTGCGGTGTGGTCGGACTGAAACCAACTTATGGACGGGTATCCCGGTGGGGCATTGTGGCTTACGCCTCTTCCCTTGATCAGGCTGGAGTGATCACCAAGGATGTGTCTGATGCAGCGTTGGTCCTGAGTATAATTGCCGGATACGATCCTTTGGAATCCACCAGTGTCCAAATGGAGGTACCGGATTATACCGCTTTCTTAAATACTGATATAAAAGGTTTGAAAATTGGCTATCCCAAAGAATACTTCCAGCAGGGCGTCGATGGAAAAATTACAGAGACCCTGAAGAAAGCGTTGCTGAAATATGAGGAGATGGGGGCCCATATTGAAGAGGTATCACTGCCGCACAGTGAATATGCCTTGCCGGCTTATTATATCATCGGACCGGCAGAGGCCAGTTCCAATATGGGCAAATTTGACGGCGTTCGTTATGGGCTGCGGGATTTTTCTGCTGATAACGTAGCCGATTTATTCTCCCTTTCACGCCAGGCAGGTTTTGGCCCGGAAGTAAAGCGGCGGATCATGTTGGGAACCTATGCCTTGAGTTCCGGGTATTACGATGCCTATTATCTCAAAGCATTAAAAGTAAGACGATTAATTAATGATGATTTTGCCAAAGTATTTAGCAGCTTTGATGTGATCGTTGCTCCGACTACCCCGACTACTGCTTTTAAAATAGGAGAAAATACTGACGATATACTTACAGCCTATATGAACGATATTCTTACAGTGCCGATAAATATGGCAGGATTGCCAGGAATCTCAATTCCCTGCGGGTTAGCGGACGGTTTACCGGTTGGAATGCAGATCATTGGCAAACCTTTTGCTGAAACAACTTTATTAAAAGCAGCCTATGCCTTTGAACAGGCAACCGATTATCATCAGCTCAAACCGAGTTTGGGGGTGAGATAAATGAGTAATGAATTTGAAACTGTTGTTGGTTTGGAAGTACATGTAGAGCTTAAAACGAATACGAAAATATTCTGTGCTTGCAAAACTGCTTTCGGCGCTGAACCGAATACGCAGGTTTGCCCCATCTGCTCAGGATTTCCAGGGATGCTGCCGGTACTGAATAAAAAAGTAGTAGAATTGGCTATAAAAACAGGATTGGCAATCAATGCGGAAATAGCTTCTTACTGCAAATTTGACCGTAAGAATTACTTTTATCCTGACCTGCCCAATGCTTACCAGATTTCGCAATTCGCTCTGCCTATTTGTACCAATGGTTATCTGGATATTGATGTAAACGGAAGCCAGAAGCGTATAAGGATAAACCGTGCTCATATGGAAGAAGATGCTGGTAAACTGGTGCATGACGGTACGATAACAACCACTGCATTTTCTTTGGTCGATTTAAACCGTACCGGCGTGCCTCTGCTTGAAATCGTTTCCGAACCGGACATGAGAAGTGCGCAGGAAGCCAGAGCTTATTTGGAAAAACTACGGTCCATGCTGCTTTTTGCACAGGTTTCTGATGCCAGGATGGAAGAAGGTTCTATCCGTTGCGATGCTAATGTTTCCGTTCGCCGCAAGGGAGAGGAAAAACTTGGTGTACGGGCAGAAATAAAGAACCTTAATTCCTTCAAAGCTATGGAAAAAGCCATCGAATATGAAGCCAAACGGCAAATGGAGGCCATTGAGGATGGGGAGACCCTGATCCAGGAAACCCGCACCTGGGATGATGAAAAGGGTGTCACCCGCTCCATGCGTAACAAAGAAGAAGCTCATGATTACAGGTATTATCCTGACCCTGACCTGCCGCCAATACAAATTGATGCGGCATGGATCGAGGAAATAAAAGCGACTTTGCCGGAAATGCCGGATGCAGCCAAACAAAGATTGCAGGACCAATTTGGTCTGCCGGAATATGACGCCGCGATCATTACGACTTCCCCGCATTCCTTGAGCTTTTTTGATCAATGTGTTGCTGTTTTCCCTGAAGCGAAAACAGTATCCAACTGGATGATGGGGGAATTGAGCCGGATGCTGAATCAAAACAATCTGGAAATCCAGCAGTGTAAGATAACACCTGCTATGCTGGCAGATCTGCTCAAATTGATTGCTGATGGCACTATCAGCGGGAAAATGGCAAAGAGTGTCTTTGAAAAAATGTTTGACAGCGGCAATTCGGCAGCACAAATAATTGAAGAGCAGGGAATGGTGCAGATTTCCGATGAAGATACTTTGCGTAAAATTATCGCTGAAATAATTGATAATAATCCAGTTGTTGTTGCTGATTACAGAAGCGGTAAGGAAAAGGCACGTGGTTTTTTGGTCGGGCAGGTAATGAAAGCTACCAAAGGGCAGGCTAATCCAAATTCCGTAAATAAAATTTTAACCGAGTTATTAACCAAGGAGGGGGATTAAAAAATGTCAATGGGGATTATGAATGATTTTGAGTGGTTCAAACGCGATGGAGCTAAGATTCATGTAGTTGATACCACTTTGCGTGACGGGGAGCAAACTGCGGGAGTTGTTTTTGCCAACGCAGAAAAAATCAGAATTGCAAAACTTTTAAGCGATATAGGCGTGGATCAGATCGAAGTAGGCATACCCGTCATGGGCGGTTCAGAAAAAGAAAGCATTAAACAAATTGTAAAAATGGATCTGAAGCCTAGCATTATGGCATGGAACCGCGCTGTAATATCGGACATCAAGGAGTCCATTGAATGCGGTGTTGATGCAGTGGCCATTTCCATATCTACCTCTGATATCCATATTGAACATAAATTGCAGACCACTCGGGAAGATGTGTTAAAAAGAATGTCAGATGCCGTTAAATTTGCCAAGGATAATGGGCTGTATGTTTCAGTCAATGCCGAGGATGCTTCCCGTACTGAAATTGGTTTTTTGACCGAATTTGCACTGGTTGGCAAGCATGCAGGTGCAGACAGGCTTAGATTCTGCGATACCGTAGGTACCTTAAATCCCCTTTCTGCTTACCGCTATATTAAAACAATTACTGATGCGGTGGGGATCAATATAGAAATGCATACGCATAATGACTTTGGCATGGCTACCGCCAATGCTTTGGCAGGTCTTTATGCCGGCGCTAATTATGTAGGGGTTACCGTTAATGGATTAGGGGAAAGAGCTGGCAATGCATGTTTGCAGGAAGTGATAATGGGAATCAAGCATCTGATGCAGGTAGATGTCAGTTATGATACGACTCTTTTCCGGGAAATCGCTTTATATGTAGCCAATGCTTCCGGCCGTCCTTTATCGGTAAGTAAACCAATCGTTGGCGATAACATCTTTGCTCATGAATCAGGCATACATGGTGATGGGGTTCTGAAAAATCCTCTCACTTATGAAGTTTTCACACCTGAAGAAGTTGGACTGGAAAGACAGATCGTAGTTGGCAAGCATTCAGGAACAGCAGCCATCCGGTCGAAGTTTGTCAACGAATACGGTATTGAGCTGACCAATGATGAAGCCAAATGGATCCTGGAAAAAGTCAGGGAGCTTTCAATCAATTTAAAACGTTCCCTGTTTGATAAAGAGTTGATGTATATATACGAAGACTACTTGAAGGAGAGAGGATAAAGAATTGGGTAAGACGATTGCTGAAAAAATACTTTCTCAAAAGAGCGGGCGGGATGCCAAAGCAAATGATATCGTAATTGCTGATCTGGATTTTGTTATGGGGCAGGATGGTACATCTCCGCTGGCAATCAAAGCTTTTCAAGAGATGCAAGCCAGCAAAGTGTTTGACCCTGCCCGCATCGCCATGGTCATTGACCATAGTGCACCCAGCCCGTTGGAAGGTGTATCGGAGCTGCACCGGCAGATGAGGGTCTTTGCCCGGGAACAGCAAATTAACTTTTATGATATCGGTGATGGGGTTTGTCATCAGCTGGTCCCGGAACAGGGGCATGTGGTACCAGGAGATCTGGTCATTGGTGCTGATTCCCATACTTGTACCTACGGGGCTATCAATGCGCTGTCAACTGGCGTTGGTTCCACCGATCTGGCAGCAGGGATCATATCCGGTAAGCTATGGTTTAAAGTACCGGAAACCTTTAAATTCATTCTTAACGGGAAGCTGGGGGAAGGCGTTTATTCCAAAGATCTGATACTGTTTTTGATCGGTGAAGTAACCGCTGATGGAGCTACCTATATGGCCGCGGAATATTGCGGGGAAGCAATCAGTGACCTGTCAGTGGATGCGCGTTTTACCATCAGCAATATGGCCATTGAAATGGGAGCCAAATGCGGCCTCATGGAAGCAGATGATAAAACCATTGAATGGGTGAAGAAACATAGCCGGAAAGAGTTTGTGCCGGTTTCGGCTGATGCTGATGCAGTCTATGCCAAAGTTAAGGAATATGATGTTTCTTCGCTGGAACCGCAAATTGCACGTCCCCATACTGTAGATAATGTGGTTGGAATCAGTCAATTAGGAGAAGTACCGATCCAGCAGGGCGTTATTGGGACTTGTACCAATGGGCGAATGGAAGATCTGCGCATAGCAGCCCGAATACTTAAAGGACGAAAAATTAATAAAGAAGCCAGACTTATTGTAGCTCCGGCTTCCCGTCAAATCATGATAGAGGCGATGCGGGAAGGTCTGATTGAAACTTTCATCCAGGCAGGAGCAGCAGTGGTTACTCCGGGATGCGGGCCCTGTGTTGGTACTCATAATGGTGTTCCCTCCGACGGGGAAAATGTGATTTCCACTGCTAACCGCAATTTTAAAGGCAGAATGGGCAACAACAAGGCGTTCATATATCTGGGCTCTCCCGCAACGGTGGCAGCTTCAGTTATAAATGGCAGAATCACTGACCCCCGGCAGCTTTTAAGCTAGACAGCCAGTCAATTATTGACATAAGGAGAGGAGACCGGAATGAAATTAGCAGGCAAGTGCCATAAATTTGGCAATGATGTAAATACTGATTACATCATCTCAGGACGACATAAATTTAAAACCTTGGATATGAAGGAATTAGCCAAACATGTGATGGAAGATTTGGATCCTGAATTCTATAACAAAGTCAGTACAGGTGATTTCATCGTAGCAGGTACGAATTTTGGCTGCGGTTCTTCCAGAGAGCAGGCACCACTCGCCATCATTAATGCTGATATCGGTGCGGTTATAGCAAAATCCTTTGCCCGCATTTTTTACAGAAACTGTATAAATACAGGATTGCCTTTGATCGAATGTGACACTGACCAAATTAATCCCGGGGATGAACTGGAAATCGATCTGGATCAGGGTACCCTGTTAAATAAAACCACTGGTGCAGTTATCGCGATTACACCGTTGCCGCCGGTTATGCTGAAGATCCTTTCAGAAGGCGGACTGGTAGAACACTTTAAAAAATATGGTACGTTTCATTTTGATTAATGGTTAAAACCCTTTTGGAAATCTGCCCGACATATGGCTGCGCGGGATATGTGTCCCGCGTCTTTTTTGAATAACAAATTACAGGAGGTAAGTTATGGCAGACGGTAAGATTACGGTTAATAATGGTGTTTTAAATGTTCCCGATGAACCGGTGATCCCCTTTATCATTGGTGATGGGACTGGGCCAGATATCTGGGCAGCTGCTTCACGTGTGTTTGAAGCTGCAATAGAAAAGGCTTATCAAGGCAAGAAAAAAATCATTTGGAAAGAAGTATTAGCAGGGGAAAAGGCCTTTGAACAGACCGGCAGCTGGCTGCCTGATGAAACCGTCGAGTTGATCCGCGAATATATCATTGCCATTAAGGGACCCCTTACAACTCCAATTGGAGGAGGATTCACGTCATTAAATGTTGCATTGAGGCAGAAGCTGGATCTGTATACCTGTCTGCGGCCGGTCCGCTACTTTCAGGGTGTACCATCTCCTGTCAAACGCCCTGAAGATACTGATATGGTAATTTTCCGGGAAAATACCGAAGATATCTATGCCGGCATCGAATATCCCTTTGACTCTGCTGAGGCAAAGAAATTAATCAAGATCCTCCAGAACGAATTTGGAGTGACCAAAATAAGGTTTCCGGAGACGTCAGGGATTGGTATCAAACCAGTATCCAAAGATGGAACCCGACGTTTAGTCAGAGCCGCTATCAATTATGCAATCAAGAATAATAGAAAAAGCGTTACCTTTGTACATAAGGGTAATATCATGAAATATACCGAAGGGGCTTTTAAACAATGGGGCTATGATCTTGCCGAGGAAGAATTCAGCCAAAATGTTTTTACCTGGGAGCAATACGACAGGATCAAAGAAGCTGAAGGCACCAAGTCTGCAGATCTGGCGCAAAAGGAAGCAGAAGCGCAGGGGAAAATTATAGTTAAAGATGCCATTGCCGACATATTTCTTCAGCAGATCCTGACCCGGCCGGCAGAATTTGATGTTGTTGCAACTTTGAACCTGAACGGTGATTACATTTCTGACGCTCTGGCCGCACAGGTAGGGGGAATTGGGATCGCACCCGGAGCCAATATTAATTATGATACCGGACATGCAGTTTTCGAAGCAACTCATGGTACTGCACCAAAATATGCGGGGCTGGATAAAGTCAATCCTTCTTCGGTTATTCTTTCTGGAGAAATGATGTTAAGACATTTAGGCTGGGATGAAGCAGCAGATATGATTATTTCAGCAATGCAGAAGACAATATCGCAAAAGGTTGTTACCTATGATTTTGCCCGCCTGATGGACGGAGCGAAGGAAGTAAAGACTTCAGAATTTGCGGATGCTTTGATAAAAAACATGGAAAACGCTGATTAATAAGGGAATAGGGAAGAAATTGCAAACAACTGTTTATTATTTTAAACAGTTGTTTGCATATCTTTGCTAAAATAAGTAGTATCAACACTTGACCAGCTGCCAAGCATTTTATTTTTTAGTAATAAGCCAAGCCAATGGTGCCAGGGCCTGCATGTGTCCCGATGACCGGTCCAGGTTCTGTGATCAGAAGGGGACCGGAATAAAATTCCTTTACTTCCCGGGCCATTATTGATGCTTCCTCTTCATTGTCGATATGAATGATCGCTAATCTTTCAATCTGCATCACGTCTTCTTTTGCCTGTTTCAGAATTTGTATTAACGCTTTTTGTTTGGTTCGCACCTTGTCAAAGACTTCTATTCTGCCTTCAACCAGTGTCAGAATTGGTTTAAGCTGTAATAGATTACCGATTTGTTTGCTTATATTGCTTATTCTCCCGCCACGGTACAAATATTCCAGATCATCAACCACAAAAAAGATCCGGCTTTTGTCTTGAATGCGGAGTAATTCTGCTTTAATTTCGGTTATGGTTTTATCCGCCTGGATCATTTCGGCACATTTTATTACCTGCAAACCCAAACCAATTGCTGCAGATAAGGAATCTATGATTTCGATTTTCAGATCTCGCTTCTGCAAAACCGTTTCCCTGGCCAATAAAGCTGATTGAACGGTTCCTGACAGATGTGATGAGATCAGCACTGCTACGATTTCATCGCCATCAGCACAACTGTCAAATATTTCTGCGAAATCGCCCGCTGACGGTTGTGAAGTCAAAGGGGAAATTGATTCATTGCGTAAGCGCTTATAATACTCCTGATTGGTCAGGTCGACGCCGTCTTTGAATGTTTTATCATGAATATGCACATTCAAAGGAACGATTTTGATACCATCATCTTTTCTGAAGGGAAAGGGCAGGTCGCTGGTACTGTCTGTTACTACATATCTTGCCATGATAGTCCTCCTTAAAAATCTAAATATTCCGACAAATGATAACCCGGCCAATCCTTTTTGTCAAGTGAGCTATTATTGTTTTAAAGCGGCAGAAATACTGGAGTCAGAACAATTCAAGGAGTGAATGTGTTTTTTTAATTCTATTAATGTCATATGAACGATCATGGCCATTTTTTTGGCAGCAGCTGATTCGATCAAGGAAGCCTGATGATAAACTTCTTTACAAGAGTATAGTCCGCCCAGTGATTTTATTTCCTGACACAGAGATTTGATCGATTCCCAATCATTTTTAGCACATGCATCTTCAAGGAAAGGGATACATCTTTCAAGCTCAGAGACGAATTCCTTTTTATAAAAAACGGTATGATCCTGATTGGAGTCCGGGGCTATTTTGACTATTTTTCTGTCCTGCATTACTTTTTCTATTTCCTGAATTAATTCCCGGGCCAGAAATGGTTTGGCCAAATAGGACGTACAACCACTGGCCAGACATTTCTCCCGATCGCCGATCATAGCATTGGCAGTAATTGCGATGATCGGTATAAAACGCAGGTCCGGATCATTTCTGATTATACGGGAGGCCTCATAACCATCCATAATTGGCATCAGCATGTCCATTAAGATGACATCGAAAGAATCCTCCTGCAGAATTTGTAAACATTGCAGGCCGTTTTCAGCAGTAGTAACTTCGAACCCATAATTATCCAACATTTGCGATACAATTTTAATATTAAAGGCGTTGTCTTCCACCAGCAGAACTTTCAAGCGTTTAAAAGAAGTCACAAGATTATTTAAACTTTCTTCCTGTAAATGGTTTTCCTCTGCAGCAATGATTTCCACCGGCAAATCCAGACGCAAAATAATATTTTGTTCCGGTTGATGGACGATGGATAATTTCCCGCCCAAATATTCAACTAACTGTTGACATAAGTACAAACCTAAACCACCATTCAATTCGCTGGCAGGTGAATGGTTGTCCAAACCTGACAAAGGATTCTTCGCCGGGACTTGTACATATGTACCTTTATAAGCAATGGAAAGAAGTAAACGGTTAGCGGGCCAGGCGCTTTGTTTCAAAAGAGCTTGAATGTGAATGGTTCCGCTATCTGCATTTTCGATGGCTTTATTCAGCAAAATCAAAATGATCTGTTTATATTTCATTTCATCTATCATGACGATGGCATTGACATCTTCTGCAAGATCAATATTTAAATTCAACCCTTTTGCTTTTAGTGACCACGAAACTTCAAATGCGCATGATTTAATGATCGTTCTGCAGGAAGAGGGAGTAAGATTGATATCTACCTGTCCCAGTTCCAATTTACTCAAGTCCAGAACATTATCAATGATATTTAAAAGAGAAAACCCGGCCTGTTTGATATTTTCCAAGTGATGGAATTGTGCGGAAGTGAGATCTTCACGCTCTAATAAATCAGCGGTGCCAATTATGCCAATCATAGGGGTTCTGAATTCATGACTCAGATTCGTCAGGATCTTGTTTCCTTTCCAATAATTGATTGTGTCTGTTCCGGTTACGGGAAACATGATTACCAAAGTAATAACAATTAACAGCAGCGTACTTATCAGTATGTAAACAATAGAAGATGATGCCTGAAAGTAATAAATATCCGCCAGGCATTTTAGTAAGATGATGAGCATTGCGTACAATATTGCCGATTTCTTAAGATTTTTAGAAAACATATGGCAGTACCTCCCCGCAATTTTTGTCTGACTTGTACAATCCGATATATAATAAGATACAGTATTTGTGATAGCATAATATGTCTTCTTATGGTTGAAGTATCCTAAAATTTAACACTTTTATTGCCGAATCATGGCTGTTTTATGCTAACCCTGCAGTTGAGCATGGCTCATACACGAGAACTTTCGGTTTTTTGTGAAGAATTGAAAGAAATTAAGCTGATGAATCATATATAAAATTGGCAATTTCTTTTGAGAAGAATTTAAAAAGGCTGGGAAAAAATGATGAAAGCAGAGGAAGTATAATCGGTACCATTGTTGCGGATCAAAAAAGCGACGTTACAATTTAATGGAGGTGTTTTTTGTGAAGTTATGCAGAACAAGAAAAAGCGTTGCCCTGATTTTAATGACAGTATTGGCTGTCAGTACTCTTTTTTATTTGCCGCAGGCAGCGGATGCCGGGGAAAAGATCAAAATATACATAAATGGCAGAATCATAGCTACAGATACTGATCCGGTGATCATTAATGACAGGACCATGGTACCGATCCGGGTGATCAGTGAAAGCCTGGGAATGGATGTGAACTGGGATGGGACAAGCAGAAGCGTTTATATAACCACGCCTGCTGCGCCTGCTGAAAAAACGGTCACAGTTCCTGATAATGATCAGTGGCAAAGTATTTCAATTATGGGTGAGTCAATGGTTAGCAGTGCAGAACTTAAAAGACTGGCACTGAAGAATAATCCCAATGCACCCGACCTGGCTGATCTGTACATAAAAATAGGAAAAGAGTATGGAATCAGGGGGGACATTGCTTTCTGCCAGGCGGCCAAAGAAACCGGTTGGTGGAAATACGGCGGGCTGGTTCAGCCGGAACAAAATAATTACTGCGGACTCAGTGCTACCGGAAAAGCCGCAACGGCTGATGAGGATTTACGCGGAGCCGACCCGGATCGGGTATGGTTTGAAGAAGGCCGGCATGGGGCATTCTTTGATACACCGGCTACTGGTGTAGAAGCCCACATACAGCATTTATATGCTTACGCAACCACTGCGCCGCTGCCTGCAGGAAAAGATCTGCTGAGTCCGCGGTTTGCCTTGATCAAACGGGGAAATGCTGTAAACTGGGAAGATTTAGGCGGAAAATGGGCGGTTCCCGGATATGACCGCAATAAATATCCTGATTTTGAAACTGCTTTTGCCAATTGTGATACCTATGGACACAGCATAATAAATGATTACTATAAAAAGGTGTGGCAGCCAACCAGTCGATTGAGCAGCCAGACGATTGTGATAACTCCGGAGCAGCGAATCAGGGATCTGGAAAGGGAGAATGAAGCATTAAGACAACAGATCGCTGAATTGAAAGGCTGATCTGTATAAACAAATTTTGCATAAAAAAGCACGGCCTTGGCCGTGCTTTTTTTAAGACAATTATTATGCGGAAACAGATTCTTTAGCCGCAGCGGAAGCTTTGGCAAAAGGTCCGAAAGCGCCTCCAATGGGTAATACGGTTATGCCATAATGGGTATTTAATACGGCTGCTGCTGAACCATAAAAAGAGAAGATTGCGATACCTAGTTCGGAATAAGCAGCCAGCATATGCCAGAATTCTCCCCCTAACCCCAGAGTGTTCACAAAGAGCCCCAGGAAGAGCAAATCAATCAAAAAGAAAATGATAAATAGTATTTTATTTGTACCCATTGCGCCAACGGTCATATACACTGTGAAGATAAAATAGCCCAGGAAAGCAAAGCCCATCTGGTGCGGGTCAAATTCTATTCCCTTGCCGATCATACCGGTGGAGATCATCCAGCTCATCGCCATACTGAACCAAAAGAAACCATAACCACAAAAAGCAGTTGCCCCAAAAGTATTATTGTGTTTGTAGTCCATTATTCCCGCGATGAACTGAGCGGTGGCTCCCAGAAATATTGCCCAGGGAATGATATAAGCAGTACCGTCTGTTATTCCCAGCTTGTTGGAAGACGCCACCAGGGTAACGATAGCCAGTCCGAAAAGACCCAGTGGTGTAGGATTTGCAACCAGTTCCTGAACATGACCGGTTATTTTTGTTTCATTAGCAGCAGACATTAATTAAATTCCCCCCTAAAATAATTGTTTAGAATATCTTTGCGAATTATTTATCCAAACCCTCCCTCCAAAATATTGCTTAATAATATTCAACGCAAAACAATAAATTCCTGTTAAAAAAATCACAAATAGAAAAAAAGACGCACCGTTTACAGTGCTATATAAAAAGCTCATGCATCTTCGGAACATTTGATATTATATTACAGTATTCCAGCAGTGGAATTACTACGGTTGACAATTATACGTTATTAAAATATATTGTATTTGTTGCCGGAAAAACGATTCAGGAGGGGAATCATGTCGTATCAAGCATGGCAGGAAGAATATCGCCGCAAATGTGTATCTTTTCAGGAAGCTGCCCAGGCAGTAAAATCCGGGGACTTCATTTCGATCGCTATCGGGGTTGGAGGTTGTTCGGCAGAATTATACGAGGCTATTTTAGACCGGCACGAGGAATTGCGGGATGTAAAAATAATGGATTGTATTCAGCTGCGTCCCAACCGGCTCTATGATCCCGGGTTCATGAAACAAATAGACGGTCATATCAACTATGTACCGGCATTTGGTGTTGCCTCCATTCGAGATAGTTATGCTGCCCATACCGCTGATTTTTTAGTCAGCACTGTATATGACGGGGGACAAAAATGTACAGAGCGTTCAGATATTTATATAACCATGGTTACGCCGCCTGATAAAAATGGTTACGTCAATTTAAGTCTAACCAGTGATTACAGCATGGCTGTTTTAAAAGAAGGAAGAACCAAAGGGCGCCTGCGGGTGGCGATCGGTGAAGTCAATGAGCAGATGCCGGTGGTATTTGGCAACAATTGGCTGCATATATCGGAGTTTGACCTTTTTATCGAACACTCCAGCCCGATACCGGAGTTTAAACGGGGGGCATCTTCTGAAGATGAAAAGACCATTGCACAATATGTTCTGGAATTGATCAATAATGGAGACAACATTCAGATGGGGATCGGCGGGATTACTGAATCCGTTGTGGCAGGACTGGACGGCAAATATGATTTGGGTGTTGTAACCGAGATGTATCCAACGGGTCTGCCTCAACTGGTGGAAAAAGGCATTGTGACCAATGCCCGCAAACCTTTTCATCAGGGAGTCACCATGGGTACTTTCTGTTTAGGAGATCAGGAAATGTATGAATTTGCCCGCGAGAACCCGGCCTGCGAGATTCACCCTGCCTATTACACCAATAATCCAGTATTTATTGCCCAGCACCCCAACATGATATGTATGAATATGGCGTTAATGATTGACATGAGCGGACAAATCGCTTCAGAAGGCATAGGACATAGGATGATCAGCGGTTCCGGAGGCCAGCTTGATTTTATGATGGGTTCCTACTGGTCGGAGGGAGGCAAGGGTATTACTCTTTTGACATCAGCCCGGCGCAGAGCAGATGGGAGTCTGATGTCTTCCATTGTTCCTGAATTGCCGGCTGGCACACCGGTTACTGTACCGCGAACCTATGCACAATATGTGATTACTGAATACGGGGTGGCCAATTTAAGATATAAAAGCATTAGGGAAAGGGCATTGGCATTAATTGAAATTGCTCATCCTGATTTGCGCGGTGAACTTCGGGCCAGTTTAAAAAAGAATTTTTATCCGGGTTAAAAAAGGCAGTAATTTAATTTTGACAGGAAGAATTTACAACTTCAGACAACAGGCCCGAGGTTCCTTCGTTGTTCAATTAGTGGTAATTTTTCAACATTTGGGCCAGGGTTTAAAAAGAATCTTAGTCCATCTATAATTGAAAATAATACTTGATCAGGCAAATAAGAATTCGGGGGTGATATTATTCGTTTTATTTTGGGGTCAGTTTAATGGGGATCAAACATGACTGTTTTGGTTGTACTGTAACGGACATTGTAAGTGGAATGTATAAGGAGGAAACGTGAATGGCATCAAATTTTTTATTCTCAACCAGAGAGCACAAGTTTATCCTGAAAGAATGGCTGGATATGGAGAAAGTATTAGCCTACGATGCGTACAAGGATTATTACAGTGTGGATGACATCGATAGTATCCTGGAAGCTGCACTGAAAGTAGCCCGGGAAGTGATTGCACCCACCAGAGATGACAATGAAGCTGTTCAGGCCAGATTTATAGATGGCAAGGTCGTGGTACCCCCTTCCTTTAAAGATGCTTATTGGTTTGTAAATGAGAATGGCTGGGGTGGCAGCAATGAAGATCATGATTGCGAAGGGAGACTTCCCAACACGCTATTTCGGGCTTGCGGTGAATTTCTGGCTGGCGCCAATGCAGCAATTATGCCTTATATCTTAGCTACCGCCGGGGCGGCAGGATTGGTAGCGAAATTCGGCAATGATCATGTGAAAAGCCTTTTTAAAGAAAAGATGTACAGCGGGCAGTGGGCAGGAACCATGTGCCTGACTGAACCTAACGCTGGTTCCGATGTAGGGGACCTGTTAAGCAAAGCATATCCAACAGATAAAGAAGGCGTATATAAGATAAAAGGAACCAAATGTTTTATTACCGGCGGCGATCAGGATATAACCGAAAACATCATTCATCTGGTTCTGGCCCGCGTAGAAGGAGCCAGGCCCGGAACCAAAGGCATTTCACTTTTTGTGGTCCCCAAGATGAAAGTGGATGATGAGGGAAATATTATTGGGCCCAATGATGTCAACTGTGTGGGCATCGAACACAAAATGGGCATAAAAGGCTCCGCTACTTGTGTTATGGCTTTCGGCGAAGATAATAATTGCGAAGGATTTATTCTGGGGAATCCGCCTGATGAAGAAGGCAAAGGCGAAGGAATGGCACAAATGTTCCAGATGATGAACGGTGCCAGAATGGAAACCGGTCATGCAGCTGTAGCGGAAACGGCCATTGCCTATCACAATGCAGCCAGTTATGCAGCAGAAAGGATCCAGGGCCGGCCGATCACCAATCCTAAATCGGAAAGACTTAATATCATCAAGCATGAAGATGTGAAAAGAATGCTGCTGGATCTGAAAGCTTATATTGAAGCTATGCGGGCCCTTATTTTCAAAACCTATTATTATTTTGACATCGTAGAATATTCTCAGGATCCTGAGGAGAAGAGGAAGGCCAAAGCACGTTTGGAAGTAAATACACCGATCGTAAAAGCCTATTGCTCAGACAAAGCCTGGGAACTCTGTGCAGAAGCAATGCAGGTATTCGGCGGTAATGGCTATTCAGAAGAATATCCCATCGCGGAACTTTGCAGAGACGTTAAAATTTATTCCATCTGGGAAGGAACCAATTACATTCAATCAATGGACCTGATCGGCCGTAAATGGATGATGGGCAAAGGCACAGTATTTGCCGACTGGTTGGCAGAGATCGAAAGTTTTGCAGCAGATAACGCCGAGGTCCAAGGCTTTGAAAAAGAAATGGCCATGATAAAGAGAGCGGTTGATGCATACCGGCAAATTCAAATGGCAATCGGAGGATTTGTTGGTAATGGTCAGATCAACATGATGCCGCTCTATGCTACACGCATATTACATGCTACGGGAGAATTGGTCTGCGGACAGCTTTTACTGGAACAGGCCCTGGTAGCGCAGAAGAAAATTGAGGAATTGGGTGCGGAACATTACGATTATGCATTCTACAATGGCAAAGTAAATGCTGCAAAATATTTTGTCCGTAATATAGTTCCCAATATATTCAGAACTTTAGAAGTCATTAAAGAGGCGGATACATCAGTATTGGATATTGTTGAGGAAGCATTCCTGATCTATTAAAATACTATATCGTATCTGGTTCCAGTCTATAGTTAATGAACTGCCCCTTTTCGGGGAGCTCAGACCGTTAAAAAAACTAAATCTCATTGTTACATCACAAGCCCCGCCGGATCGCCGTATCTTATTACGTCTCGACCAGCGGGGCTTGCTTGTGCCTCGATCTTAACTTTTTGTTCGGCCTGCCAGTTTGCCTCTTGAAAGTTCATAATAGTCTGAATATATTTTGCGGGCCATGAAAAAAAAGGGATTTTGTTTGGAATTAAGAATAATGAAAATTAAGTGGAATGTTATTGATCATATTTTGTCTGTGTAAACATTAAAAGTATTCTGTTGCAGGCATATGATTCTTTCTTTTGCTTTTACAAAAATGAAAGACATCTGTTGGCAGAATAGTTTTCTGTTATTTTATGGGGGGTGATGGTTCACAAAACAGTGGTGGATTATGTTTATTTGTCAGGGGCGAAAAAATATTTGTAGGAGTTCTCAAGGATTGAGCCTTGGGGGGGGACTCCAGAAGAAGGGGGAAACGTAAAAATGTCAGCTAATTTTGCGTATCTAAACGCGCGCGATCTCAAGTTCATTGTTAAAGAATGGTTACCTACCGAACAAGTTTTTAACTATCCAAAGTTTTCCGATTATTATTCCAAAGAAGATGTTGACTCTGTTTTGGATCCTTGCTTGAAAATGGCCAAGGAACTGATTGAACCCACCAACGAAGATGGCGATAAGAATCCGGTTAAATTTGAAAATGGCAAAGTTACACTGCCGAAATCATTCGGTCCTCTTTTCCATCAACTTCAGAGCGAAGGATGGGGAACCAGCAATATCGATGATTCAGAGGATGCAATGGTACTGCCTCATATCCTCCACTCAGCGGTTTGGGAAATGTTCTGTGCTGCCAATCCGACTTTTGGACCCTATATCATTTTGACCAGCGGTTCAGCAGGACTGATCCAAAGCTTTGGGGACGAGCATTTAAAACAAATGTTTCTGCCTAAAATGATGGACGGAACCTGGGCCGGCACCATGTGCCTGACCGAACCTACTGCCGGTTCTGATGTAGGAGATATCCTGTCAAAAGCTTATCCTACTGATGATCCCCGTATATTTAAGATCAAAGGGAATAAAATTTTTATAACCGGCGGGGATAATGATTTTACGGAAAATATCATCCATTTGTATCTGGCCAGAGTGGAAGGGGCTGTCGAAGGAACCAAAGGTATTTCCTTGTTCGTCGTTCCCAAGTACTGGGTAAATGAAGATGGGAGCTTTGAAGATAATGATGTGCAAACCACCGGTGTGGAGCATAAATTAGGACAGTTCGGCTCCTGTACAGCGGCTTTATCAATGGGTGAAAATAATAACTGCCGGGGCTGGCTGTTAGGGGTCGATCCCCGTAACAACGAAGGCAAGGGCGAAGGTATGGCACAGATGTTCCAGATGATGAATGAAGCCCGGATGGAAACCGGACATGCTGGACTTTCCTGTATGGCCAATGCATTTTATAATGCTCGTGAATATTGTAAGGAGCGTATCCAGGGGCGTCCACTGACCAATCCCAAAGGTGACCGGGTTACCATCATTAATCACGAAGATATCAGAAGAACATTATTGCTCGGGAAAGCTCATGTAGAAGCAATAAGAGCGATGATGTACAAAGTATATATGGCAATGGATGTCAGACATCATGATCCGGATCCTGCGGTGCGTGAAGCAGCCAGTGACTTAATCGAGGTAGCCACGCCGCTTTGCAAAGCTTATCCAACTGATGAAGCCTGGTGGCTGATCGGCGAAGCGATACAGGCATATGGCGGATATGGCTACTGCGAAGAATATCCGGTTGCGCAAATCGCGCGTGATGTCAAGATTTATTCCATATGGGAAGGAACCAACTTCATTCAGTCTTTAGACCTGATCGGTCGTAAATGGCTGTTGAAGAAGGGTGCTGCATTTGCTGCCTTTATTCAGGAAATGAGAGATTTCTATGCAGCCAACAAGGATGCTGCTCAGGCAGCCCAGGCACCGGAAGGCGGCATTGATCTGACCCTTGGTAAAGAGTTTGAAAATCTTGGCAGAGCACTGGATGCCTACTCCGAAATTCAGATGGCCATAGGCGGTTATTTTGGCCAAAAGAAATTCGGCATGATGCCCTTATACTCACGGCGCATCCTTACCGCTACTTCACAACTCTTTGCCGGACGCTGCATCCTGGATCAGGCCCTGCTGGCGGCGAAGAAAGCGGAAGAGCTGGGGCCGGATCATTATGATTATAATTTCTATGTCGGTAAAGTAATGTCTGCCAAATACTATTTAAGAAACGTGGTCCCCAATGTATGGGCCGTTGCCGAAATAGTTAAAGACGGAGACCGGTCTGCTTTGGATATTCCGCTGGAAGCTTTTGATTATTAAAGTCTGAATAAGACTGAGACCGTCCAAAAACTACTCTTTATAGCAACATCACAAGCCCCGCCGGTCAACGTACTTGAGTGCGCTCAACCAGCGGGGCTTGCTCGTGTCTTGATCTTTATTTTTTATGTTGAGCCTTTTTTGCCCTGTGAATAGATCTTCGCTTTACAATGAAATTAACAGGGAATGTAATAGTTTAATTAGAAAATAAAAAAGAACCGTCCTATTAAGGACGGTTTTGCTCATATATATAATATAGAGCAATAAGGAAAGGGAAAGTAAGGTTCACAATAAAGTTCGCAAGCAGGTTGAGTATTAAGTTTATGGAAATTATCCTTGTTTGGCTGCCTGATAAAAAGTTGTTAAAGCTAAATCCTTGAATCAGTAAGGGATTATTCCTTTATTGATTACCTGATAACAATTTATGAAGTAACCTTAAGAAAGGTGACAAGTGTATGAAAGAAATTTATTACAAAATTAGTGAAGTAGCAGAGATCCTTGCAATTGAGCAGCATACTTTACGCTATCTGGAAAATAGTCTGGGGCTTCGCATCAAAAGAAATGAGCGCGGTGATCGGCTATATAGTGAAACAGATCTGGAAACGCTTAGGTTGATTATTAAGTTAAAAGAAAAGGGTTTGAATACCACTGCGATCAAAATGGCGCTCGAAAACACCGAGCAAAGTAATGTGACTGAAGTCGCAGTGCGTAATGAAGGAATGCCGGTCAGTGAATTGGCAAATATCGGAGCCAAGATCATTGAACAAAATGAAGAGTTGCTCGAGCAGAATAAAAAGCTGGAGCAGCGCATTGCCAAATTAGAAGAAAAAATCGATAAACGAAATCAGGAAAGAGAAGAAAAAATCGATCAGTTTTTGCAGTTGTGGAAAAACGAACAGGAGGAAAAAGGAAAGCCTTCCTTGCTCTCCTGGCTGCGGGGCAAATAACCGCTAGCTATTTTTCCCGGAAATAACAAGGCAGATCACAATCAACACATTTTCTTTTGTTTATTTTCAGGGGGGGGATCTTATTAGCCTTTTTCACCATATTCAGCAGGTTTTCAGCCTGTTCTTCAGATTCACATTCGGCTGCCAGCATGACCGAACCTTCCATACCTCCTACTCCTCCTGCGGCCACCTGCACAGCCTTTATGTCAAACAGTATTTTCAGAGCTTCGATTTCAGTGACAGCATAAGTATTGGATAAAGCCATAAATCCAACTTTGATACCTAAATTATATTCATCCTTAAAAGTCCCCATCACCTTTTCCGCTTCACGACAGGAGGGGATCATTTTTTCCAGACCAACCGGTATTATAGGGGTGATACCACGGGAGCGCAGTACACCGATGGCCTGGCCGATCGTACCCCCCATGGGATTAGCCATCAGAATACCCACGTCACCTGCAGGGTCGATGGCATTTGCCCCTTTAATAAAAACATCCCCCTTCTGAAAATTGTTTAAGAACTCCAGCCAATCAGCTTTTATCAATTGGCCGTTTTCAATGCACCAACTGCCGTAACGGTCTTCGGGGTCAGTGATACAGGCTGCCTTTTGAGTGATCACGCCAGCTACATGGGCTTCTTTTTTTACTATTTTCGTGCCCGTCAGCTGTTCAAATACATCAATATTTGTGGTGCCGCCGCCGATTAAAATCCGGCCCTTTTTATAAGCAGCCTGCACGGCAGGAAGTTTTACCACTGCCCGGGCAATTAAGTTTTTGGCAGCAGCGGGATGAAGAGCAAAGGTGGATAACATAAAAAATACCTCCGAAATAATTATTTCTTGCTGCATAAAATATTTAATAAAGTTACAGCTCTAAAGTATACTGCTTTACTTATATTCTGATCTGACAGCGGTTCTGCCGCTTTTAAATACTGACCGTAATCAGCTATCAACCGTGGCTCGATAAAAGGTAAATGGTTTATTAAATCATATCCTATCTGTTGCTGTTCTTTCCAATCCTGCAGTACATCTTCCCGGCCTGGTGAAGCCGCATCAGGGGTTACGATATCAACTTCCAGACAGTTGGATGATAAATTTAAATAGATTTCAACAACCATATCTGTATCCTTCAGCTGGCTGTTATGTTCCATAGATAAATACGGATCAGCTGAGATTGAGGGTTTTCGATCAATGTAGTCTTGCTCATATATTTTGCATCGCAGAAAATTTTTATCGTCAGCAAGATTATATTCCGAATCAGCGGGAAAGGAAAATATTTTGCAGCGCTGGTTTATATTAAGCACCAGATTTTCACTGGCAAAAGGAATCAGTTCCAGTGAGGGCTGGTCTGAAATGGCGGTTTTTTTTTCAATATAAAAATGTTTGGGATAGATAATAAGAACCGAATTAAAAACTTGTCTGGCATGATAACCGGCCGGTAATTTATTGGAGATTTCCAGCTGATTAATAGCAGGAATAACTGAAACCGGGATCTTTGCCTGATCGATGATGTTTTTGATTAGATCGATATGATTATCAGCCGCTTTTAATAAAATCTGATCCAGATTCCATACACCATCTTTATATAAGCCGTATTCAGCAGCATAGGGAATCAACTGCTCCTGCCAAAAACAGCTTGCGTCTTCCGCCAGGGAACTGGCAGAATTCTGCATGATGACCGGCTTTTCGGCTATAATTTCTCCCTTGTTTAAAAGTATGGTCAATAGTTGCGCAGAGGTCACTTGTTCTTCTGCCCTGATATAAAGGATATCGCCTTCAAGAAACCGGGTTGGAGCTGCCAGTAAATAAGAAAGCATATCTGTAACGGCCGGAGGCAGCCATTCAGCCTCCGGTAATTTAAAAGCATTACATAGGGTTTTGATCCAGGTCTTTTCTGTCTGCATAAATACTTTCCTGACTTCCGTTGGAATAAAAAGAAATGTTCAATATCAAATAATTATTTGGCTTTACCTGGCCAGTATAACAACAGGTACCTCAAACGCTGTCAGATCTGCAACTTTAATCACGAATAAGTCACCTTCTTCGTATAGGACAGTATTGCGTGGCAGTTGAGTATCACTGCTGCGCTCAATATTTTCCGGTAATAAGAACTGATACTCTTCTGGAAATTCCTTGCCGGTCTCCACGGGGATGCGTTCTATTTTTATATGGATATCTTTCCAGGCTCGGGCGATATTTCGCGGCGCCATCAGTCTTTCCAGATCTGAACGGATGGTTGCCAAGAGATTAAGATAACCATCCAGTAAATTTACTACTTCCAGGTACTGATCCCTTACATGCCTGGCATAAGAATGTTTTTCTTCAAAAAAGTTCATTTGATAAGCCAGATTTGATAGTTCCAGCATCACCCGACTTTGCCAGAACGGCAAGGGACTGCTGTCAGATGAGGATTTTCTCCAGTCCGAAGTACTAAGCTTTTCCCGGTATTTCTCAATAATTAAAGTGGCTTGCTGGTGAAAATAAGCAAAATCCGGTTCACTGGCTCTGGCAAAATCATCATACAGCCTGTCGGTTTCCTCACTACATTCATTTACCCAATTATGAAGCAAACGCGCATAATCTGCCGGCAAAGACATAACAGTATCCAGATGTTGAATCATCACATTATTGGCGGTTCTGTAATAGATGCTTCGCTCCAGTAAGACAGCCCAGGCATCCAGCCATTCTTTTAAATCCTGTGTCAAAATAAAACTATTTTTGGCCAGAGGTCTGGCAGTTGGGCTGATTAATTGCATATAAACAGATAACTGATTCTTTATATATTTATTATAAAAACGTTGCCAGGCTGGAGACGCTTTTTTTGTATATTCGTCAATGTTCAGGCGAAGACTGGTTTGCAGGTTTTTGTTGTTGTCACTTTGGCTCCAAAATTCCTGACTGTTTTCTTTAAGCAATCTTGTCAGCACAATAAAATGAGCCAGTAAAGTATTAGCATCTTTCAAGTCTTTTTGATGACCAAAGTCCATTTTCAGCAACAATTGCACCAATGCAGCATGCTCCGGGATTTGCTGCAGCGATCTTATCAAGGCTTTATCTTCGGTTAACTGCAGCAGATCAAGGGTAAGATGTCTGAATAACTGCAGGTTATCTTTTAGCTGTTTGACCGCCAGAAGAAAATCAGTGTTGCTTTTATCCTCGTATCTGGTAGCATCTATCAGTTTTTTATTGATTTCATGCCTTGATTTAAAAAGCAGATTTCGAATGGTTTTTACCTGGTTGTAAAGCTTTACGTATCTTTGCATACTGGTCATGATATCCTGCTCAAGCCTGTCTTCCTGATGCCGCAGATTTAACAGCATGGAAATTTCACTATTCATGAGGTTTATGAATTGCGGGAAATAATGTTCTTTAAAACTTCGGTAATAAAAGGCATTGAGAGCATGAATATATTCATCAAGACTATCCAGACCCGATGCGGTTATAGGCGGTCTTGTCATGGCTTCAATTTTACTGTTGAATTCTAACAGCATGGTATCGAGCAATTGTGTGTATGCAGCTGATTCGATTTCCTTCGTCATTACAGTACCCCCAGAAATTCACCGGCAGTTATCTGACGCATCAAAGCATTATCTTTCATTTTCAACAGTTCAAGTTTGTTCGCTAGCTTAGCGCCGGCGCCACAATTACAGGTTTCAATTCCTACCAATATTCGTTCCGCTTCCTCCCGGGGCTCTTTTTTTATCAACGGGCCCAGACCTGTGAGAAATTGTTGATTGAGGAACAGCAGACTGGGCACCCAACCAAACAATAACAAAGTTTTGCCAAGAAGAAAGTCAGCCAGCAATCCTGAGTCTGCCAGGTTTTTTTCCATGAGCAGGTACATCAATTGTATAGTGATAAAGGCTTCATGAGGAAGGGACAGCAGCTTTTGCTCTACCAGTGCTTTCAATTGGCCGATCCTTTCCGCAGAGAGCCCTTGGTCTAAATCAGTTTTACTTAAAAGCAAATATTCGTTATTACGAAGAACAGATATCAGCTCAGCTTCGTAAGCTATCTGATAAAGAGGATAGATGTTTTCGGCTTGCTTGCTTAATTTGAGCAGATCAAAAATAATAAAGTATTTTAAAGTGGCTTGATCCGGCTCCTGGAAGGGGAAATAATCATGGTGGATCTTACTGTAGCTAAATCCGGCAGTCTCTGGTCTGAAAATCAAGCAATAGCTGGCAGCGACTTTGCGCAGTAATCTTATAAAATGTTTGTTTTTGGAACTGGTCACGGTTTCAGTTTCAAAGAGATCTGCTGCTTGATGTCCGGCTGCTTCGATCAATAGTGCAAGACTGTCAGCAACCATGCCGGCGCGGAAAAAAGTTTCGGCTGCTTCCACTTTAAGATCAAAACGATTATTCTGGCCATAGTCATCCTCCAAAGCAACTTGCAGCAACTCCAGGCCATATTCCAGAAGTTTGATTTTATCACCATATAGTGATAAATAAGAAGTGCTCATGATTGGTTCATCAAGGCCATAAAAAAAGGCACTTCGTTTTTCCTGTAAAAAGTGCAGCCGCTGATTCATAAGCATTCTGAACTGGGGGTTGGCGCTGCGGGAAACCAAATAAGAACAGGCTTCAGCATCTAAAATGGCAGCAATAGCTCGGAAACGGTCAAGAAATTTTTCGGCAAAAAGGTTGACCAAATGCAGCAGCCTTTTATGCTCAGGTTTCTTGCCTGTGAAATAGGAAGGCAAATAGGCTAAGAATTGATCCAGCCTGTTGTCATCCGCAGTCAGCCAGTTTAATACCAGTGAGAGATGTAAATTCTCAAAGAGTATGGACCAAAACATGTCTTTGCGTCCTGAAAAATACAATGCCCGCCATAGTATCTCCAATTCTTTTTCCGAGCCTATCGATGGTTTCAAGTCATCGGCCGAAGATGCCCGAATCTGATGACGAAGCACCAGTTCTTGCTCCCAATCAGCAAAGAGATCATTGTTAAATTCTTTATTTTTGGCTGGCGTACTTTTATTCATAAGTTACAAAGACCCACCCTAATCAGTCATAGAAAATTCTATTCAGAAAGCTGCAGGCATAACGAGCTTTTTTTTCGTCTGCCTCGGTCAGATATATGTAGTAATATATTGATTTCTCTTTATTGGTGAAGATTCCTCCTAACTGATCAGGCTGAAGATATTCTATACGGTCTTTCACTGCCTTGGAGCGGCTAAGATAGCGATAAGTCTGCAAACGGCTAATAAAAGGATAACGTGAGAGCCTGTCAAAATGTGCTTTTATTCCACTTTCTTTAAAAGGATTGGCTTCCTCGTATTTTATTACAATGTCTTTTTCCCGCGCGGCGGGTAATTCTTCCACTTTGCTCTCATGCAGCAAATCTTTGAGCCAGGTTTTAAAACGATAGTCAGCGGAAGATTTAAGAAACAGAAGCAAGGGCTGTAAGGCAGGGGGGAATAACAGGATGCTGCTTTCCCATTGATCAATGAGATCAGGATTGGCGCATAAAAAATTTATGAAATCATCCAGATCTGCCGGGCCTTGATAAATTAAGGCAGCAGCATAACGGTCATATAGCAGCTGCCAGGATTCTGATGATTCCAGACATAGCTTTTGCATATATTCCATTATCTGCTGGTATTCTTCACTGGTGAGAGGCTGCTCACGGTCCAGTTTTCTGAATATACTCCGCATATTTCTAATCCTTTTCATTGAAATTATGGAAAAGTACGAAATTCATATCCGGCTTCCTTCAGGTCTTTAATAATACGGTTCAGGGCCTCCGTATTGCTCTGCGACACCGCGTGCAGCAAGATAACTGCTCCCGGATGGATATTATCCATAACATGCTGGTAGGAGTATTCGGCTCCCGGTTGATTATTCGGATCCCAATCATTAAAAGCAACGCTCCAGAAGACAGTTCGATAACCAAGATTTGCTGCAGCCGCCAGACTGGCATCACTGTATAATCCCATAGGCGGCCTGATATACTTGTCCAGAGGAAGCCCTGTCAACTGGGTAAACTTATTCTCCAAGCCGGTTATTTCAGCTGTTATGGTTTCCAGATCAGCTATACCCAGGTCCGGATGATTTACGGTATGATTTCCCACCAGATGACCTTCCTGTTTCATCCGTAAAACCAACTCCGGCTGGCTGTCAATATAATGACCTGTGACAAAAAATATGGCTTTTACATCATTGGCTTTCAATATATCCAGGATCTGTCCGGTGTAGCCTAATTCATACCCTTCGTCAAAGGTAAGATAGATTTGCCGGCCCGAACTTTCCAAATAATAAAAAGCATTATTAGCATTCAGGCGGGTTTTGATATTTTCATTGACAAAGGGCACCTGGTGCAGGTTATTGCGCTGAAAATACCAGGAATCTGAACTGGCCGGAGGTTCCGGCTGGGGAACAAGTGGCAGATCCGACCCGGCTGTGTCCGGCGGCTCCGGATCGGGAACTGCCGGCTCCGGTTCAATAACTGCCGGCTGTTCAGGTTTTACTACCGTAACAGGAACAGTTTTCCCCTCAAAACAACCAGCCAGGAAAAAGATCGATATCAAGAAGCACAGAACCGGAAATAATAACAGGCTGGATGTTTTTTTCATGCTGCTTCTCCTCTTACGTATAAGCTATAACTAAAATTTGATTTATACAGGCGGAAGTTCTATATCAAAAATCAACTCATCTTCTAAATGACTGAATTTAATTATGACATTATCTCTCATCAACAAAATAATATGTGTATCCGTCAAGGACAAAATCCGTTCAACTGTATTGCCTTCCATATAATCGGCTAACATTTGATAATCGTCAATAAGCCAGGGAGACACTTTTTTATTCTTCATTGGCTTCACCTCTATAATAATATATTTACTTCTATAATTTAAGTGACTATTTGACTGGCTTAAGGTTAAAAGCGGTGCAGTAGCGAAAAGCTGCCTTATGGGGATCATAATAAGGGAGATATGGCGATGGCTTTCGTTTTTCCATTATAAAGGAAAGATCTGGATTCATTTATATAAGCGCAGGTTTGGTTGAAGATGATACGGGAATGAGAAGGGATCATAGAGGACAGTAATTTGAGAAGGCATAAAAACAGCAGATATACTGCCTGAGATTTAAAAATCAATCGTCCTTGCCCTAAATCAATTGGGTTATTTTGCCGGTCATGCTTAGATCATAGTCACCCAAACCGGCTACTTCATTTTTAAAGGCACTTGAATTGATGACTTCTATGACCTGCTGCATAATAGGGCGGGCGATATCGTCATGGCAAATCAGCAGTTCGTATGGTTCCTTCTGCATCGGAATAAAATCGAGCCCCCTTACTTGCAGGGCAGCTTTTTGTATGCCCAGGCCGACATCGGCAGCACCTCTGGCTACTGCACTAGCTACTGCCAGGTGGGAAGTAGCAATCTCATCATATCCATTTATTGAATGCCGATCGATTCGTAATTGTCGCAATTTTTCATCCAGTAAGACCCTGGCACCGCATCCCGGTTCACGGTTGATAAAGCGGACCGGTTGAAGCGCCAGGTCAGCCCAGTCTGTAATATGGAGTGGATTTCCCGCAGCCACATAAAAACCCTGCTGCCGAAAGGCCAAATGAATGATAACTACAGGAATACCAGGCAATAAACGTCTGGCATAGGGAAGGTTATATTGCCCGCTGTCAGCGTCCAGCAGGTGAGCGGAGGCAATATCTGCCTGCCCTTGATAAAGAGCCAGCAAACCGGCAAAACTACCTACATGTTTCCGTAATACTCGAACAGGATTGGAACTGTTTTCTATTTGTCTGGCTAATATATCCAGAATGGTATCCTGACCACAAATGATCAAATCATTTTTGTCATTGCGCTGTTCTGCCTCTGGCATCAGCTCCATGGTATTAGTGGGGCTCTTTAAAGGGTTATATACGGGAGTCATATCTTGCTGCCGGTAATGGTCAACATCTTCAGGATTGATCCTGATCTTGCGCCCAATACGAAAGGCGGGCAGATCCCCCCGCTTTACCAGCTCATATACGGTATGCTTTTTTATTTTCAGGATCTCAGCAACTTCTTCGGGCGTTAAAGAATTATTATTACCCATTTAAAATACCTCTCGTTCTTGACAAATACTTTCTCTTTATTTTACCAT
>DBRM01000057.1:13073-24284 GCA_002305965.1 Syntrophomonas sp. UBA1368 | reverse complement strand
CTGCACCTTTATTATATGTTTTACTATATGCTTTTTGCCTTACTTTGTCCCCTTCTCTACTATCTACCCAGGAAGGTCAGGATTGTATCACTTTATTTGATGATCTTCAGTAATATCGCCATTACCCTTATCCTGGAGATCTCCAAAACTTATCATATCAGCATCCTGCACTGGTCGGGTCCTAACCCCTTAAAATGGTGGGGATTTTTAGCTCTGGGAATGTTGGTCGCAGAATATCCTCAGATCAAGGCATATATAAGCCAGCATGCCAAGCCATTTCTGGCCGGATTCATTGCCCTGTTTGTCATAGGCCTGATCGAGCCTTATTTAAACAATACCCTGGGTTATTTATTCAATAAAGTGGCCCTTTTCCCGATGTCCATCGGTCTGACTTTTACCTTGGCCATATACTACAGTACTGATAAGCCTCTGGGTGAGAATTTTTTATCCTATGTCGGGAACAGGACTCTGGGCATCTATCTGGGTCATTTTTTCCTGGTGGATCCGCTGCGAAATGTCCTGTTACCCGGGGACCGGTTCCTGGTGGCTTTGATCGTTTTATTTACCTGTTTGGCAGCTAAAGAAATAAAAGACCGGTTATTAGCCAAAATCAAACCAAAAGAAAGCTCGATCCCGGCTTAAAAACTGTAACCGTATCAGGCAGATAGTGTTCCTGCACCAGCTTCAACATAGCGGCAGTGTTTTCTCCCTTTGGTTCTCCGGTGATCACGATTTCACGAGTGGGCTTTAAACCGGAGCTTTTAACTTTATCTATTAAGGCAAACATCTGCCCAATTCCTCCTGCACCAATACAAGGGATGAGCAGGATCGTAAAAATCCATTTTATAGTTACCCATCGATGTTTTAAAAATCCCCACTCGGTGAAAAAGCCGTAAACAAGACCCTGAAGAATAGTGAACAAGGCTGCAGGCAAAATCATTTTACGATACAGCTCCGGTACCAAGGGAGCAGTTACTAAAAATTCTGCTGCGTCTGGATTGGATAAGCATATAACTGCAAGTCCTCCTATACACACAGTTGCCCCGAACCATATGCCAGCTGAAATAATATGCAAAATGCGCAGCCACTTTAAACTTTTACCTTTCATTAAGACCTCCATAGAATAACGTTCTGTATTGTCTCTTATTGAACCTCCCGCAGCATTTTTCCATGGAAATGATTTGTTCCTTCATTATGGATAGATCACTGGCCATTCTCTGCTGCTCTTCGGTAATTTTCCGCTGCAGAGAAACAGCTTCCTCAGCCAGCTTGCGGTAAGCCTCATCCCTGGTAACTTCCGCTATACTTGCAGCTTTTGCGCGCTGTGTTTTTAACACCTGGGATATCACAACAACCGCTATTATAGTAATAAGAGTCAGAATAACCAGTACGAATCCCATTCCGCCAATACCGAAAATTACTTCTTCATTCATTTTTTGTCCCCCTTTCATCAGCAGCATCTGAAGTGCTGCCAGTTTTCTTAATGGTCAATGTTTTTTCCGCCTTGGCAATATTCTCAGGACTAATGTGAAGTGCAAAGGGCACTGTTTCGAAGTAATTCATTGCTTTTCCATCTTCGGACAGTTCCATTTTGCTTGCTACCAACCCGGCGCTTTCCAAACGTTTCAAGTGCATATAGAGCAAAGGCCTGCTGATCATAATTTCCCGGGCTAATTGGCTTACATGGATACGTCTCCCGCTCAGCAAGGCAAGAATTTTTAAGCGATGAGGATTTGCAAGTGCTTCCAGAATTTTGACTAATTCATCTCCTGTATATGAAATTGATTTTAAATCCTTTGGTTCATCTATTTCTGTTTCCTCCTTCTCTAAGTGATGATAAAGAAACTGCTGTTTCATGATTTTCATTTTATAATATTAATATATAACACCTGTAATAATTTTATTACAGGTGTAAGAATACGTCAAATGGTTTTGACCGAAGACCTTAAAAAAATCTTGGGGTTTTTCCCCCAAGATAAAATTGAGATTATTTTATGACAGTTTTAAAATGAATTTTACTTTTACCAAAACTATCACTCCAAACCGTCACCTGTTTGTTTATATATCCCAAAATGAAAATGACTAATCATCCGACCGTCAACATTTTTTTGGGCAAACAGGGGGACGGCAAAGCTATTTCTTCATGCCGGTGAGGATCATTAAATCTACTGTAATTTGAGGAACCTTGGTGTTTAATATATCGATTAGTTTTTCCTCACTGCTTCCCCATATCTATGCGCAATTATCCATGGGGGGGATAATTACAACTTGGGAGGAATTTGCTATCATTTGGTGTGCAGGGCAGAAAAAAGCAGCGTTATGGGCTATGCAAAATAGTAACATTTCTCCAACCTTCATTCATATGATAACCATATAGAATCATGCTTTTTGATGGTATTTATTGAATGGAGGTCCTTTATTTTTATGAACATGAATAATTCGTTGGTTCCCGGCTATTGTCCGGAAGGTTTCTACGGCCATTATACAGCGGCTGCCGAGGATTCGACTGCTTTGCTTGCCAGTCTTTTCTCTGTCAGTGAAGAGGATCTGTTACGGGCGAATCCTCATATCACCTCAACCGGGAATCTCCAGGCGGGTACAAAAATTCATATTCCAGGGTTGATCCCTTTTCCGGCCGGCATACTATTTGGCCTGGCTGACAAGGAACTGCCTTTTGCCAATGGAGGCGGTGCTTTTATTCATCTCAGTCCCGAAGGGGGGCAGTCTGTAAGTGTGATCGTTACCTTGCCTGCCTCATCCTATTTTGGTGCTTATGACTTATATGTGGTTGAAGTGATGGTGACTTCGAACAATATATTCGAAGGGCAGTTATTTGCCACCCCCGATGATCCTCCCTGCTGGGCAGCCAGAGTCGATCTGCCTTTTTTGACTTCCCTTTCACCAGAATCCCGGATCCTTATACGTCCCTTCAATTCATTAAGCGGAGAGGCCGGTGAAATAATCCTTGCCATTGATTTTTCCAATTTGCCGGCAACGGATTGTACAGCCGCAAATGCAGAGGCGCTTTCCATTACCAGTGAAGATCTGCCGCCAGAGGATGAAATCAAGGATAATCCCGCAGCTTTATTGGATGAGGTATCTGGTGAAGAAAACGGCACCTTAAACGAAGAAGCAGAGGTCTTTGATGATATTGCTGTTATCACTGAAAAACCGAGTGAAGAGCTTCCGGCATCCGAGGATTTGCCGATGACCGAGGTAATGGCAGAGAATACTGACCAATCCGCTGCAGAGGAATCTGATTCCCTGCCGGAAGATCCTCCTGTTATGGATGAATCAACTGCTGATAATGTTTTACCCTTAGAAGAACAGGCATCGGATATGAAAGTCTTGGATCCTCTTGAAGAGGTACCCTCTGCCGAGGAAGAAAATGATTCTGAACCTGAAGTAACAGATGATGCCGCTGAAGGATCATCTGCAGAAGCTATCGCATCTGCTGAAGATTTGGCGGGTGATTTGGAAGCAGCTGCCACGCATCAAGAAGTGCCCTTAGCGGAAGAAAACGAGCCTTCTGCTGGAGCTGTAATTGATGAAGTTCCAGAGGAATCATCAGCGCCTGAGGAAGATAACGGTCAATTACAATTAACGGAGACCATGGCTGTGGAAGAAAAGCTTGAAACGGAGCCAATCATTCAGGAAAACTTCCAGGCGGAACAAATATTAGCAAGGCTCGATGGTGATAAAAAGCTCTCCCCTCGCTTCAAACCTTCGTATTATATGAATAAAAACCGCAAACCCATTAACTTGCTGCTGACACCTACTGCTGATGCTGAACATGCGATCGGTATTGCCAGTGTTCAGTTACAACCCAGCCAAATCATTATTTCTGCCATTAAACTGCCTGAGCCATCCAGCCTCGGCCCGCAATATAAGTATTATAAAGCTTGGTTAGTCGATGCCGGTAATAATAAAACGGCTGTCCTGGAGATGAAAAAAATTCTCAACGGCGTTTGGGCCGGCCGCTCGTCCAACACGGCTTTGAAAGCTTTCGATCTGGTTCTGATTACTGCTGAAGTTTCACCAAATGTTGCCAAGCCTGCCGGCCCCGAAGTCCTGATCGGCATTTTATCAGATTAATATATTGGTGCCCGGAAGGTTATAAACTGCTGTTTGAGATAAAATTTTATGCCAAGGAAGGGAGACAGATAATGAGTACATTATTATCGACGGGTCCGGTCGAAAACGCTGCTGCCAATCCGGCCACCAGCGCCTGGGTAAAGGTTTTGAACAACAACCAAACCGGTGAAATAAATGCTGATGTTTTCGTCTATAGTTTAAATGGTGAAAAAAGCCAGATCGGCAGCAGTTCTTTCGTGGTAGCCGCCATGTCTTCAGAATATGATGTTTTTGAAATAAATGATGTATTGCAATACGAGGTAGAAATTATCTTAAGTGATGCCAGTAATGTATTGGTATCCGTTTGGGGTAAAGATGCTGATGCGAATCTGCTGGCAACACACCGTTTTGTAAATAACGAACTTTCCATACTTAGCCAGTCTGCCGAACAAGGAGTATCAAAAACCAAACCAACCAGCAAAACGTTTAACAGCAAGAAAAAACCAACCCGCCGCCGTATCAGATAATGTACGGTTAAATGACTGCCGGCTCTTAGCTGGCTTTTTTTTTGTATTTTTTAAATGAATACTAAAAATGATTTTGCACATTCTAATATTGTGTTCAGACAATACGAAAGGAGCGTTTTAATGAATCTCAATCAACAGGAACTGCAGACCTTACGGCACTTGATCGGTTCTCATGAATTGGCCGAAAAGAAGTTAAACTTCTACGCTGAACAATGTCAGGATCAACAGGCCAAGCAGATGTTTAAACAATCTGCCCAGTCGGCCAGCAATACCCGGCAAAAATTAATGTCATTTTTAGGATAAGGAGGAAGATGATTTTTGAATCAGCATATGAGTGACAAGGAAATGGTAAATGATATACTCAATAGCTGCAAAAGCAGTTTAACAACTTATGCCAGTGCGATCAGTGAAACAGCCAATCAGGAACTACGCCAGACCCTTCAGCAGATCAGGAACTCTGATGAACAATTTCAATATCAATTGTTTCAACTGGCTGCCCAGAAAGGTTATTATAAACCCGCTGCCAGTGCCAGCTCGCAGCAGATGCAAGAGGTCAAATCCCAATTAAGCTAATTGGGTAATTAAAGAAATGGAAGCATAATCGAAAAATCCCCTGCACATCAGGGCGAGCACAAAAAGGTCAAGAGCAAGGCAACCTGAAAGAGAAGCGATTGAAGCGTACTCAAGTACGTTGATCGAGCGGCGCTTTCGGGTTAACACAGCTATTGGCCTTTTTTGACGGCCTGATTTTATTTATTGATCATGCTTTCAACCAACGCCATTTCATCGTTGAACATTTTCTTATAGGTAAGTCCTACGATCAAAAGGCAGGTTATGGCAACCGCTGCTGCGATCATGATCATCACCACAAATTGATACCTGACAGCTTCCTGCGGATCCATCCCCGCCAGGATTTGTCCGGTCATCATCCCCGGCAGGCTCACCAGACCTACTACCATTAAAGAATTGATGGTGGGTGTCATCCCAGCTTCCACGGCTCTGCGAATATAGGTCCGGGAAGCTTCCCAGGGAGTCGCACCAAAACATAGCATTTGTTCCACTTCTTCAACATGGGCATATACTTCACTGTACATCCTGTCCAGAGCCAATGCCACCGCGTTCATCGAATTACCAAGGATCATCCCAAAGATTGGGATCATAATCCTTGCCTCATACCAAGGCTCCGGAGAAATAATAACTGCCACCACGATGATCCCTACCAGAAAAGTGCTGGCCGTCAAGGTGATAAAGGATAATAAAGCCGGATCAAAAGGTGTTCTTGTGATGCGCCGGGTGGCTTCACGGCTGGCGATAAAACTCATCAATAATATAATGGCAATGATCACTGCAGGATGATTCAATTGAAAGATAAAAGTAAGCAGATAACCGATCAGCATCAACTGTACAAAAGCCCGAATCGTTCCCCAGATCAATGATTTTACCAGGCCTAATTTCAAAAACATGGAAACCAGCCCGGTGATTAAAACCAGGCTCAGGCTGATGACCAGTTGTTGATTAGAAATAGGAATATAGCCGTTTGCAAGCATTATTATCCTGCCTTTCTGACGGGAAGGGTCAAAACGGTTTGACAATCCAGATACTTCAAGTCGTCTTCCTGATGGGAAACCACGATTATGGCACGCTGCTTTTCCTTGACCCATTCATTGAGCAAAGAAATGGTCTTGATCCGGGAATCATGATCTAAGAAAGCGGTTGGTTCATCCAAAAGCAGGATCTCAGGTTCAATGATCAGAGCTCTGACCAAAGCCAATCTGGCTGCTTCTCCCCCGGACATCGATTTAGCCTCCTGTGTCAGCATTCGCACTGACAAACCTGTCCGCTCCATGTACTCAATCACCTGGTCCATAGATAAGTCAGCTTTCTCCTTCTGATTTTTCAGGGTGAAAGGCAGACGGAAATTATCTTTTATCAGTCCTGGAAAAACCACCGGCTTCTGGCTTACAAATTGGATCCCCCGGCGCCAATCTGTGGGTGAAAAGGCATGCCAGTTCCGGTCATGCCAGAATACTTCACCGCTTTGCGGTTTCAGCAATCGCGCCAATATTTTCAGCAAAGTGCTTTTACCCGAACCGGACGGCCCGGTGACGGTCAGGATCTGCCCGGGTTCGACCTGCCCGGATTCTTTCAAATACTTCTTGTCTGTCTCAAAGCAGCGATATATCATTTCAAAGCGGAAAAACCGCCCGCTGGTCGTTTCCATCCGGAGAAACCTCGACTTTCCCCATTGTTATTTTATTATTATAATGCTTTGTAAAAAAAAAGAGGATTAAATCCTCCTTTATCATTTATATCCAGAAACTGTATACTAATTTCTGCGGTTATTTCTTTTAAAACCTGATTGTTTTTTTCTTTCCTGCTTGTAATTGATGAAAGCCTCATATACTTCATCCGCCGTGCTCATCGGGACTTCGACATAGGATGTACGGCTCTGGATCTCAATATCGCCGATCTGTTTTCTGGACAAGGTAGTTCTCTCCACTAAAAATTCAACCAGCCGGCGCGGATAAAAACCTTGCGCTTTTCCTACCGGTACTTCGATATGTGCAGTATTATCAAAGTCAGTATCGATGTCTGCCAGTTCCATCTCTGGGCTGTCGGCTATGATTATTTTTAAAGCTGCTGCCATCATTGTCTTGGGATCATATTCATCCAGAATCCTGGCCGCCAGAACTTCCAGTTTTTCAATGGGTTCAGCGGACGTTTTCACCAATCTGTCAATGAGGGCTTTTTCCTGCTGCTCGATCGTTTCAGCCAGGGTTGGCAAAACTGCCTGTTCAATTTTTTTATCTATATGCCGTTCGATCGCTCTCAGTAATCGTACCTGGGCAGGTTCCACCAGTGTTATGGCTACGCCGCCTCTGCCTGCTCTGCCAGTCCTGCCGATGCGATGGATATATGAATCCGGTTCTTCAGGGATGTCAAAATTAAAAACGTGGGTCACCAGATCCACATCAAGGCCGCGCGCAGCAATATCTGTGGCGATCAAAACTTTAATATCCCCATTGCGAAACCCCTTCATTATATTATCCCTTTCCCGTTGGGACAGGTCTCCGTGCAAGCCTTCGCTCTTATAGCCCCGGGTGTTTAAAAGCTGTACCATTTCGTCAACACGCCTTTTCGTACGGCAGAAGACCAGGCTTACCGGCGGCTGTTCATAGTCAAAAATACGGCACAAGGTCTCCACCTTGCTTTGACTGCTGACCCGGTAAAAACGCTGTTCTACCAGTGCGATGGTTTTTTCCTCCGGTTGTATAAGCACAACTTCCGGCTCTTTCATGAACTTTTTCCCTAAGTCCTGAATTTCTTTCATTAATGTAGCGGAAAAAAGGAAAGTTTGCCTGTTTTCCGGACATTGTCCCAATATCTTTTCGATGTCAGGCAAAAAACCCATATCCAGCATTTCATCAGCTTCATCCAAAACCACAAATTGCAAGCCTTGCAGCTTAATGGTATGACGGGATAAGTGATCCAGCAAGCGGCCCGGAGTGCCTACAATAATTTCCGGGTTATTGCGCAATAATCTTAGCTGAACATCAATTGATTGCCCGCCGTAAACAGGAATCACCGCAATTTCCATGCTTCTGCCCAGGTAGGCAATCTCTTTCGCTACTTGCACAGCCAGCTCCCGGGTAGGACACATGATCAAGGCCTGGGTTTTTCCTCCCTTTTTTACACTATTTAAAATAGGTATACCAAAGGCGGCGGTTTTACCGGTCCCGGTCTGTGCCTGTCCAATGATATCAGAACCCCGCAAAGCTATAGGTATGGTCTGGCTCTGGATCGGTGTGGGATTCTCATAGCCTTTCTTGACGATCATATGCAGCAATTCCTTTTTAAGACCCATATGATCAAAACTATCGTTATTCAATCTTTCTCCTCCTTGTTTCAATAAGACTTATCTAATATAGCATACTTGACCCAATCTATATCATTAAATATTTTCACTTGCAGTATGCACAAAACTGTCATAGCGAAAGCAGCTCTTCAGTAAATATAGGTTAACCATATTATTTGCTTTAGAAGGGAGAGTTTATGAAAAAGAATATCCAATACCTCTGGCTGCTGGCTGTCATTTTTTTTGCCATGTTGATCATTCCTGCCCCCATTTATGCCCAGCCGGATGCTGATGATCAAATTTTAACAACCTTGGAGGATCCGCCGGGACACAAAGCAGCCTTGGTTTTTGATGGCTTATCGGTCTCTCCTGCAGTCACTCAAATAATAAATCAGGAAGGGCGCACGTTGATCGACGCCAGTCAACTGGCAGGATTACTTGATCTTGAACTGGAATGGGCAGATAATGAACAATTGTTCCTGACCCGCGGCCAGATAGGTATCTCTTTCCGTAATGGTCAGAACATATATAGTAAAGGCGATCAGTGGTTTTCTTTAGATACGGTCCCCTATAAAAGCAGCACTGCGTTTTTCATCCCCCTAAGGGCAGCAGCGGAAGAATTCGGCTTCACGGTGGACTATGATGCGGATACCAGAACCGTTTATTTATATAGCGTCCCCCCCGCAAAAGAAGTTCCTGCCGTTATTAATATTGATTTTCCTCAAGACCTCGGCCTCTGGGGTGCAATATTACCTGATTCTGACCTGGCTGCTCTCTGGGGAGACGAAAATGTATTGGGCGGTTATTTCACCCGTCTTAATAACAGTCCCCCCAATCGCACCAAGAATATCATACTGGCCTGCAGCCAAATAAACGGCAACTTGGTTAAATCCGGGGATGTATTTTCATTTAATCAGGTCGTGGGTCCCCGCATCGCTGAAAAAGGATATCTTCCTGCCAGCATTTTTGTCGGCCGCCAGGTTGTGCCCGGAACCGGGGGCGGTATCTGCCAGGTCTCCAGCACGCTTTACAACAGTGCTTTGACCGCCGGCCTCGAAATTGTTGAAAGGCATCCTCATACGCTGTCGGTCAATTATGTAGCCTCCGGATATGATGCTACCGTTCTTTGGGGAGCAGCGGACTTTAAGTTTAAGAATAACCGGGAAAAAGACCTGCAAGTATTTACCGCCGTTTACGGAAACTATGTGGTAGCGTTGTTCCTTGATGTCGCATAAAATAAGAAATAATAAATGCAATTAAGGACTGAGGCTATGATTACTCCCAAAACGCTGATCAAAGATATCCTCATTCAAGTACCGGGTTCACAGGAATTGCTGATGAATCTGGGGGTAAGATGTTTAGGCTGATCAGCAGCCTGGATGACCCTCGAGCAGGCTGCCCGGGGTAAAAACGTGGATCTGGAAGAATTGATCATTGATCTGGAATCGATGCGCAGCAGACCCAAAACTGAATAATGCCTGCATAGCTTTTGCACAAAAGAGCAAAATAAACGATAGCCTGAATGGGAATATTATGCAATAAGCCGGGGATATTATAATCAAACTGCCTGTATTTTATAATATCCTTCAATCAATATGCCAAATGTTTATTGCAAAAAAACCGCGAGGTATCGTTCTGATGTTCAAAAAAAGCTTTGATATAGGGATAAACTATTGGCCGGCGAAAAAGGCCATGTATTGGTGGCAGCATTATGACTTGGCGGAAGTTAAACAGGATTTCGCCCGTCTGGCTGCCTTCCGCTTTCACACCGTAAGGATCTTTCTCACCTGGGAAGACTTTCAGCCCCATCCCGATGTAATCTCTGCCAGAGCTTTACAAAACTTGGTATTGACCGCAGATTGTGCTGAAAAATTCTCTTTAAAATTGGTACCCACTTTTTTTTGCGGCCATATGAGCGGTGTGAACTGGCTCCCTTACTGGATGGTAAACATGGATGCAAATAGCAGCCGGCGTTTTCCGATATTTTGCCAGAACTCCATACAAAAAGGACAGGTAAAAAATTTTTATGCTGATCAGGAACTGATGCTGGCACAGGTTGAACAGGTCAGCAAGGTCAGTCGCTCCCTCCAGGGGCACCCGGCAATCCATAGTTATGACCTGGGCAATGAAGCCTCCAATGTAACCATTCCCCATAATCGTGAACAGGCATGTCATTGGCTTGCCGCCATGGTGGATGCCATTAAGAAATATACCGACATACCGATAACATTGGGAATGCATGCTGAAGATCTGGAAGAAGACCGGCATCTTTGGCCGCAGGATGCCGGGAAGTTTTGCGATTACCTTTGCATGCATGCTTATCCCTTCTATCTTTCCTGGATAAAGAATCCTCTGGACTACCGCCTGGTGCCGTTTCTAAGTATAATTACAGCCTGGCTGGGACAAAAGCCCGTGGTCATGCAGGAATTTGGCCTGCCAACATTGCCCTCTGCTCCGGCAGCCGATGAAAATCAGGAAAAGCAGAAGTACCAGCTTTTTCAGGAAGAAACGGCGGCTCAGTATGAAGCACAGGTTTTAGCAGCTCTTTATGACCATCAGTTCCCTGCTGCCCTGGCCTGGTGTTATAGTGATTATGCACCGTCCTTATGGACGCTTCCACCGCTGGACCAAAACATACATGAGCGATATTTCGGTTTATTCCATTACGATGGCAGTCCCAAGAAAAACCTGACGGCATTTAAAGAGGTAAATTGGAAGAAATATACTTCCGGATCAAAGTATGACCTGGGATGG
>DBRM01000057.1:0-13057 GCA_002305965.1 Syntrophomonas sp. UBA1368 | reverse complement strand
CTTTACCAGTCGGAGGTATATCATGAAGATTGCGATCCTCTCCCCTGTTGCCTGGCGAACTCCACCGAGGCATTATGGCCCCTGGGAAAGATTTGTCTCCTTATTAAGTGAAGGTCTGGTGCAAAAGGGTATAGATGTAACTGTTTTTGCCAGCGGCGACTCATTTACTTCCGGAAAACTGGAATGGATATGCAGTACACCTTATGAAGAAGATCCTTCGTTGGATGCCAAAGCCTGTGAGGCATTGCATATCGGGCATTTTTTTGAACAAGCTCATCATTTTGACTTACTGCATAATAATTTTGATTTCCTTCCCTTAGCCTTCAGCCGTCTGGTTGATCGGCCAATGCTTACAACCATTCACGGTTTCTCCTCGCCAAAAATTTTACCGGTTTATGAACAATACAATAATGCCGGTTATTATGTATCCATCAGTAACGCCGACAGGAGTCCGCGTCTTCGTTATCTGGATACCGTATATCATGGGATTGATCTTAACGAATTCAGTTATCAGGAAGAACCGGGGAGTTATCTTTTATATTTTGGCCGTATCCATCCTGATAAGGGCACTGCAGCAGCAATAGCGATCGCAAAAAAATCCAAGATGCCGCTTAAAATCGCCGGCATTATTCAGGATCAGAACTATTTTCAGACTGAGGTGCTCCCCTTGATCGATAATGAACAAATCATCTATCTGGGCTCAGCAGGACCTGAAGAACGAAACCGATTACTGGGAGAAGCCTATGCATTGCTGCATCCCATATATTTTGCTGAACCTTTCGGATTAAGTGTAGTTGAAGCCATGGCTTGCGGGACGCCTGTGATCGCTTTTGATCGGGGTTCCATGCCGGAAGTGATTGCCAATGGAAAAACTGGTTTTATCGTACGGGAAATTGCTGAAGCAGTGGAGTGTATGCCCGACGTCTCCAGGCTTAGCCGGTTTGAATGCCGTAAGTGGGTGGAAAATCATTTCAGTCAGGATATTATGACAGAAAAATATATTGATCTATACCGCCAAATCCTGCAAAAACACCCCGTATCTGATTAAAAATCATTATAACGGGGTGTAATTATTTCACGCAATTTTTAAGCGGTGAGGAAGAATACCGAATAGGTACCTGCTCCAACATGAGAACCAATCACTGCACCAACTTCAGATATTACATAATTTTCACAACCAAAACGCTGGGTAATCAGTTCTTTTAACTCCAAAGCCCCTTCATAATCTACTGAATAGCAGATACCTATTGTCTGCGCCGCCAGGTCTGCGCCCCTGGCTTCCATTAGTTCCAAAAGCCTTCTTTTCGCTTTCTTGAGTCCGTGGGCTTTTTCCAGCGGTACTATCTTGCCATCAACAAAATGCAGCAAGAGCTTTATATTCAGCAGATTACCCAGCGCGGCTGCTGTGCTGCTTACCCGCCCGCCCCGTTTTAACATTTCAAAACTGCCTACGATAAAAATGTGCTGCATGCGGCTGATATTATCCTCGATTTCAGCGATGATCTGCTCCTTGTTCATACCCTGAGATGCTGCCCGGGCAGCTCTTATTACCGTAAGACCATAACCGACTGAAGCGCTTTTGGAATCAATAACCGTTATGCGTTTGGCATCGACCTGGTCCCTGGCCAGGCAGGCCGCCTGATAAGTCCCGCTGAGTCCGGATGAAAAAGCCACATAGATGATTTCATCCTCAGTCTCATCCATCACCCTTTGGAACTCCTGCTGAAAATCCCCCACCGCTACCTGGGATGTTGTCGGCATTACGCCAGGTTCGGCAATCATTTTATAAAAATCACCAGGGCTTAAATCAAGCCGATCGTGATAGATAACATCGTGGATGGTAACAGTAAGATAAAACAGTTTTACTCCCAGGCTTTCGACCAATTCTTTATCGAGGTCACAGGCATTATCTGCATAAATACGTATTTTGCTCACCGATTTACCTCCCCATAATTAATCAAGCTGTGCTGGATGATTCAAAAAGATTGTACTATAAACCATGTTCTATAACAAACAACATATTAATAGTTTATTATGCTTGCCTGTTTTTTTTTATACCTTCAGTAAAAACTGCCCAACATTAAAGCTGTTATCCTGGTGTGTTTAAAACCATGAAGTATAAGCGCATATAATTAACTCTGACCTGTCAGTATTATCTCAACAGGAAATATTCTGATGATAATTTTTAATTTTTAATATTTTAATTAAAGGATACTGAAGATTTTAGTAGTATATATACATTAAGCAAGCTTTTGCTGTTTTAGTGTTTGAGACGTTATAATACCTGAATCTGCAGCAAATAGTATATGCCTAATCAATTCAGTTTTCTTCCTTACATGGTATTAAAGTTTATTTACGGCAGTTTATCTGTCACTAAGGGGGGGGTGAAGTTTAAGCCATACTATCTGATGTCTCTTTATTTAAGAAATAATGGTAAGAAGGAGTGAAGGATGAATGAGAATTAGTGGAAAAACAGCAATCGTTACCGGTGGCGCTTCCGGTCTGGGTGAAGCAGCAGTTGAACGTTTACACGCTGCAGGAGCTAATGTAGTTATAGCAGACCTGAACGAAGAAAAAGGCAATGCCTTGGCAGCAAAATTAGGTGACAAAGCAATATTTGTAAAATGTAATGTTACCAGCACTGATGATGTAAAAGCTACCATCAATACTGCAGTGGAAAAATTTGGTGGTCTTCATATTCTGGTAAACAACGCCGGAATGGGCAGTGCAGGAAGAACCATCGGCAAAGACGGCCCCTGGAACATTGAATGGTTCAAGATGGTTATGGATGTCAACCTGATTGGCGCATTTAATATGCTTTCCAATGCTGCATATGCGATGGACAAAAACGATCCTGGTGAAGACGAAGAAAAAGGTGTTATCATCAATGTAGCTTCCGTTGCTGCTTTTGACGGCCAGATCGGACAGGCTGCTTATTCCGCATCCAAAGGCGGAGTACATGCCATGACCCTTCCGATTGCCAGAGACCTGTCCAGACATCTGATTCGTGTAAATACGATTGCTCCGGGAACTTTTGATACCCCAATGCTGGCCCAGCTGCCGCAGGCTGCCCGTGATTCCCTGGCTGCATCCATTCCGATGCCGCAAAGACTTGGAAGACCGGCAGAATTTGCACATCTGGTACAGGCTATCGTTGAAAACAACTTCCTCAATGCTGAAACAATCCGTCTTGACGGTGCAATCCGCATGGCTCCCAAATAAATCGAAAATTATTTAAAAGTAAGAAAAGCACCACTTATCTCAGGTGGTGCTTTTTTCAGGCAAAAATCATAAAAGTCAATCGAAAGCCCTGCGCTTAAGACGTATCGATCACGTCTCTGGCACAGGGCTTATAAATATTACATGGTCATGATTGCTTCCCTGACTGAATCGTTATTCAGGAATTTTATTGGTTTTAGTCCAAATCTTAAACTCTTGCGCCGCTTTGACTAATTCATCCTGAAAATCCGGATGGGCAATGGAAATAAGCAATTCTGCCCTCTCCCAGGTCGGGAAAGATCTGAGGCGGACAGCACCATATTCAGTTACGATAAAATCAACCATCTGGCGCGGAATCGTGGTAATTGAACCAGGTGAAAAAGTGGGCACGATCCTGGATTTGACATTCCCTTCGGAATCTTTAAAGGTTGAGGAAAGGCAGATGAAACTCTTCCCGTTCTTTGACCACTGTGCACCGAGCACAAAATCCCACATGCCGCCATTGCCGGAAATCTGTACCGGTCCCATGCTTTCAGCATTTACCTGCGAATAGATATCTACCTGCACCGCATTATTGATGGAGATAAATTTGCTCAGTCTGGCAATAACTCTGGGGTCATTGGTATAATTTACCGGATATGATGCACAGGCAGGATTGTTGTGCATATAATTGTACATACGGTGACTGCCGATGGCAAAGGTATAGCCTACCCGGAAGCGATCTATCTCTTTGGCTGCGCCAGTCATTCGTCCTGACTCGATCATATCGACATACGCATCTACAAACATTTCCGTATGCCCGCCCAGGTCCTTCAAGTCAGAGCTGGCAATGGCCTTCCCAACTGCTCCTGGCATACCACCTATCCCTAACTGGATACAAGAACCGTCTTCCACATACTTCATAATATGATTGGCAACCGCTTTGTCAATGTCATTGGGTTCGACTCCGGGTAAATCCGGCAGTTCCTGATCGTCCGGCGCTTCCACGATATAATCTACCTGAGAAATATGTACCGATTCTTCTGCTCCACCCAGACAAACCGGCATATGCTTATTGACTTCCACAATCACATTTGATGCCATTTCTATTTTGGCCAATGTTTCAGAGTTTTGCGGCCCCAGGTTAAAATAACCGTGTTCATCCATCGGGCATACCCGGCAAATAACTGCACTGCGATGATGGGCGATTTTATCACGATATAAAGCTGGAGCCTGATGATAAAGAATAGGTGAATAATAACATAAGCCAAAAGATTGTAAGATTCTTGAAACCTTGCTGAACTGCCAGTCATGGTAGATAAAACTGCCTTTGGCTTTTGCTACCTCAGGTACCGGCGGTATCGTTACTGCACTGTAAACACTAACGTCTTTCAATTCATCTTTGCGATTGGCCAGGGCGATATCGCATTCTACCGGTTTCCCGTTAAAATATGCATAATCCACTATATCCCCTGACTGAATCACTTTTACTGCTTCTTCTGCTGAGACAAGTTTTCGCTTATACTCCTCGTAAAACATTAAAATATCCCCCCCACATTATTTATTATTACAAAACTTACCGGCTTAAAATTCGATTTTTCCCCCAAGCCTGAAAACGGTAAAGATTCGTAATAATATAATAACTTTATCATATTACGTTTTTTTTGTAACGATTTGATCTGATAAATTAAGACATTTTTCTCCCAAAAGATACTATTAACAAGATGGTAAACTTTAATGGTAGAATAATATCAAGCTTGGTGTTTTTGCAGCAGTTGTACATAGATTTGCGGGAGTAAAAAAATGGCAAGATCAGCACCATGTTTACGTTTCTTTATGCATTTCCGCCCTCTCGGCATGGCCATTGCAGCCCTAATAGGCGCTGTATTATTCGTATGGCTTTTTGGATCTGCTGTTTATACGGTTGAAGGTTTATCCTTCCGGGTTTCATTGCAGCCTGCCTGGAGCGGAAAAACGGTTTTGGAGTTCCCTCCCCTGGGTAATATTTCCGCTAATACCCATAAGCTTCCGGTAACAATTCAAATTACCCTTCAAAACATCGAAACTGATTTGGCCAGCAGCTTGTTTCGCACAGATACTGAAAAAACTGTATGGAATGATCTTCAAACTGATTTTAAAGGATTAATAAGGCCTTTCCTGCTCCGGCAGATATATCTGGCCATGCTGGGAGCAGCGGCAGCGATTCTTCTTATATGGCGTTACCGACCGAAAATGATCCTGGCAGGTGCTCTGACCGGGTTATTGGCCTCTGGTATTTTCCTCTTCAGTTTATCTGAAAGCTATGACTTGAATGCTTTTGCCCAACCTGAAGTAAATGGAGTTCTATCACTTGCTGCCAGCGTTTTCCCTGAACCGGATAACTTGCTGCAAAAACTTGATGAGATACAATCCCAAACCAGACTTATGGTAAACAATATTGAAGACTTATTCTCCAGTACCAATGGCCTGGCAGCGCTTGCCCCCTCCAAAAGCGGGAATTCCACTAAAAAGATTTTGCTGGTGGGGGACTTGCATTCTAACCCGGTGGGCATCGAGCTTATCAGCAGTATTACCGACGCCTTTGCGGTTGACCTGATCATTGATACCGGAGATTTGACGGATTTCGGTTCTTCAATAGAAGCTTCCTTTGTACAGGAATTAAATACAATTGAGGTACCCTATCTCTTCTGTCCCGGGAACCATGATACACCGGAAATAATGGAAGCAATCAAAGGAATGCCTCAAGGAATAATCCTGGAAGGAAATATCACGGAAATAGCCGGACTTAAAATCTTAGGTTCCCCCGACCCCTTGTCCACCAAAAATGTTGTCAAGGAAGAGGCCCTGCAAAATGAGACTTTGCTGCGGCGGCATCAGGTTGAAAGTATCAAATCCCAGGCTGAACTGAACCCCGATATAGTCGTGGTACATGATTCTGCCGCTGCCCAGCAATTGAGAAATAGATTTCCGCTAATCGTTACTGGTCATACCCATCGTCAGAAAGTTTTGGTCAGTGATCACTCCGTAATCATTAACCCCGGTACTACTGGAGCTGCAGGAATCCGCGGTCTATATTCCGAAGGAGAAACTTCTTACTCCGCTATTATCCTCTATATAAAACCAGGAGAAAAGGCAACTGCGTTGGACCTTATCAAGTATGTTCCCGCCACGCATAATTTTATCATTGAACGGAAGCTTCTTAACAGCGGCAGCCAATCATCAGATAAACTGCCTGACCGGTCCGTGGAAGCAGTGGAAGAGTCTTTACAGAACCAGGCCATTTAGAAATTTACCCTGCAGCACGGTCAATCTGTTATAGGAGAAATCTTGCCTGTTTTAACCATTTGCCTCCATTTTTTTGGCTATATTCAGCCGCATATCATAGGGGTACCAGATCAAAAGGTAGATCATATGGGCAATGATTGCTGATTCCAAACCGTATTGCCAGAACAGCCATCCAAATATAACGGCATTCCAAAGATACATAAAACCAATAAAAGTAAAAAAGCACCTGCTTTTAAGGCTGCCTGCCGCATAAAAATCAGGCAGATAGAGTGCCGCCAGCCCTGCACCGCTAAAAAGAATCGCCAGCCAAATTATAAGCATGCCGGTATCCCCCGGTAATAAACTGCCCAGCCATAGAAACAAGGTCATCAGACCCCAGCGAGCTATAATTTCTTCAATGATACCGTTATATAAAAGCCGCCCGCCCAGATTCAAGTTAAGCCGTTGATTATCAACCGCCCATAATGTCTGTAAATCAAGATGCCGTAAAAAATATGTATAATATGCGGGAATAAAGACCAAAGCACTAATCAGGCCCCCCACCAGCCCTGGAAGTAACTGCGGTTTTATACTTGACCATAACGGCCCGCCAGTCAAAATCGCTTCCAACAACGGTGCTCCAAGGCCTGCTGCCGGCGCCAGCAAGGTTCCCATCGCTGCAGCAATGATCAGCATAAACACATTTTGGATGGCTATACCGGATATGAGAATCTTTCTGGGTGGTATTGGCATTTCCGCTTTGGTCAGCGTTTTTTCAATCCCCTTGACCATTTGCGGAATGGCTGCCAACAGACATAAGCAACCTATACCTAATAACAATAATGCCAATGGTGTATAAAAAGTCACGGATTTTCCCTCCCCCAATTATACTTATAATAAGCTTTTAATTCGGCAGCCACCCTCCATCGACGGTAATAACCTGACCGTTGATATATGATGCCTGTTCTGAAAGCAAGAAAACACACACAGCTGCGATTTCTTCCGGAGTACCTAACCTGTTAAGAGGTATTTGCCCGGTCAATTCTCTTCTTTCTTCATCATCAAGTTCCTGACTTAACATATCAGTTACGATCGGGCCCGGAGCTACTGCATTGACCAGTACGCCAGAGGGTCCCACTTCTCTGGCTAGCGACTTGGTAAAGGCGATAAGCCCTCCTTTGGAGGCAGCATAAATCGATTCACAGGAAGCACCGTTTACTCCCCAAATGGAAGTAATATTAATAATGCGGCCATACCGGGCAGAGATCATATTGGGCAGCGCTCTTTTGGAGCAAAGAAAAGGCCCTTTTAGATTGATACCCATTACTTTATCCCATTCAGCCGCTGTAGAATCAGTTATCAGCGCTTTGTAAGAGATTCCAGCGTTGTTTACCAGGAAATCGATTTTCCCCCATAAGGATTCAATTCCCCTGAACATGTCATCCACCTGCCGTTCTGAACTGATATCAGCTTTAAAAGCGGCAGCATGATACCCTTTTCCCTGCAGCTCTTCAGTAAATAGCCGGGCTTGTAATTCGGAAGAGCAATAGTTTATTGCTACCTTCGCTCCCTGCGCAGCTGCTGCAGCAGCAATTGCCCTGCCTATGCCGCGGCTGGCTCCGGTCACCAGACAGACTTTGCCTTGTAAGGCTGAAGGAACTGGCATGTACTTTACTCCTTGTCTTTTCATAAATAATACAAAAAAATATCCTCAACATCAAAGCGTTGAGGATATTTTAAATCATATTAACGGTAGCGGAGATCTTCACTGATTCTGAAATTAAGATTACCTCTCTTCTTGTGAATGAACAAACTACCTGAAATTTCACCTTGTTCGGGACCCTTTTTATTTTGGTTTTTCGGTTAAACGGACCTAAGAGTTAAATACCTTGGATTTTTTATTTAAATTGGACTAAAGTATTGGAACTTCACTATCTCCGCTACCGTAACTAAATTATATAATGAATTATAGTAAAAATCAAGCTCTCTCGCTTTGAAAAATAATGGCAGCCTATTTCGCAGCAGCCGGCCTGCAAAGTGCTCCGGGGAATTGGTCCTGAGTTGATATGTGCCCTTCATCCAATGGTCCAGGTTTTGCAGTGAAACTATTGCATTTATATTTTCCTGCTCGGGATCACCCGTGGATCAAACCAGGCAAACAGCGGGTACAGCACCAAAGAGCCCCACCTTTATATTTGACCGGCAACAGATATCTCTCGTCTTCCGAAGCATTACAGGACATGCAGTGCTGGGCGATATAACTTGTGCCTGAGCTTTGGCTTTCCAAACGACGTATTTTTACAGCCTGCTCTGAGAATGCGTCTGCTTCGCGGCTTTCCAATGAAAGAGCCCCTACCGGGCATATTCCTAAACAAAATCCTGCGCCATCACATAGTTCATCTTTGATCACCCGGGCTTTCCCATCAATGATCTCCAGAGCCCCTTCAGCACATGGACTGATACAGGCTCCGCAGCCATTGCATAATTCTTCATCTATTTTTACCACAGTTCGTCTTGACATTCTCTTTCGCTCCTCCTGTTTAATGGTGCGTTCCATCGACTACTTTTATACCTTTTGCTGCAATTGATTTTCTGATTTCCTCAACATGCGGACAGGGAGGATAATCTCCATCCAATAACATACAGGAAGAAAGATGCACCGTAGTTAATCCATGTTTGATCAGGCTGTCAACCAAACGGGAGACTCTTCTGCCCGGACATCCTCCGCAGGTAATAAATCCGATCAGCTCTGCATCCTCCGGATATTTTTGAAAATGGCGCTTCTTTTTGTTGAATGCTTTAAAACAAGCTGCTCCGGGACAAACTTCTGCTACTGTCTCACATCGCACCACAGCGATTTTTTCTTTTCCTGGTTTTTCTTCATTCAATGCTTCCTGACTCCATTTCATCTGCAATCTTCCCCATTATCCTTATGACTTTACCATAATGAGCATCATTTTAAATTTTTGCAGTGCTTTGACTGCATGAGGGACATTGGCTGGCATCAGTATAATTTCACCCGCCAGTAATTGATTTGATTTACCGTCAATGATGACTTCACCTTCACCATCCATCACATATACCAGTGCATCGAAAGGGGCTGTATGCTCACTCAGACTCTGCCCTTCATCAAAGGCAAACAAAGTGATGGTACCGGCAGGTTTGTTTACCAGGGTTTTACTGACCACAGAATCCTTTTGATAATCGACCAGATCAACCAAATTTTGTTTTTCCGTTATTAATAGCTTTTTCAATTCCATTTTCATATACCTCCCATATTATTAATACATGTTGCTATTCGTTTGCTTTTGCCAGCGATGCCAAACTGATCTTTGCCAGCTCATTTACCATTGCATCCTGCGCCTTGGCCAACGCTGCAGAAATGCTGCAGGAGTTTTGATTCTTACAATTGTTTCCCTCCGCAAGACACACATTTAATGCAATTGGACCATCAACGGCAGTGATGATATCCAGCAGAGAAATTTCTTCCGCAGGACGTGCGAGCCTTAATCCGCCGTTGATCCCCCGCTGCGTAGTGACCAATCTGGCCAGGATTAAAAGTTTAACAGTCTTCTTTAGAAAATCAGCTGGAATTTCCTGACGCAAGGCAATAGCCTGGGTTGATAATGTTTCATCCGCAGCGTGTTTCGCCATTTCTACCAGCGTGCGAATCGCATATTCTGATTGTCTGGTTATTTGCAATGAATGATCCCCCTGCTTATGTTTTCCAATGGTGACTAAATTCATCCCATTTATCATTAATATATTTAAATTCCTTTTGCCTGTCAATAAAATAGTAATGTAAATTTTCCTAATTATTTTCTTTTCAAAAGATCATGAACATATATTTTAATATCTTTCTATTAAATTTAATTTTACACCAACAAATTGTTCACATCTTGTTATATAATTTAATTGTTATAATTTTCTGAATATTTATCTTCTTTTTGTCTTGTTCATTACAAAAGGAGGTGAGTTGTAGGTTTTTTATTAATTTAAAAAGGGGGAGTTAATAAATGCAAAGATGGCAGGAGATGTATAAACAAAAACTGACTTCAGCTGAAGAAGCTGCAAAACTTGTCAAATCAGGTGATATGGTAGTTTCTCCGTTATCCAACGGCCAGCCTCTGGCCTTGATCAATGCTGTTGCTCAAAGAATAAAAGCCGAAGAAAATCTCACTGATATTAATTTTGTCAGCGGTGTGGACGTTAGATGGTTTGATCTTTACCATCCCGATCTTCTAGGCAAGGTGGTAATCGACAGCGGATTTGTCGGCCCAGTCGTGCGCGATTTCGTCGGCCGGGGGCTATTTACTTATACCCCTGTCAGATTAGGCGAGTCGGTGGACATGGTAAATTCTTGCCGGCAATGTGATATTGTAGGCATGGTCGTCGCCCCAATGGATAAACATGGTTTTTTCAGCACCGGTACAAACTGTGACTGGGGCTGGGAAACCAGCAAAAACGAAGGCATACGCCATGTGGTACTGGAAGTAAATGAAAACATGCCTCGTACCTGGGGTACGAATCAAATCCATATCAGCGAAGTTGATGCGATCGTCGAAAACACCATTCCTTTAGTGGAGCTGCCGACTATCCCGGTAAATGAAAAGGATGAAGCTATCGGCCGCTATATCGCCGATATGGTTGAAGACGGTTCCTGTATTCAAATAGGGATCGGTGGCATGCCTAATGCNNCGGCGTCATCACCTGCGCCAAGAAAAATTTCATGCCATATAAGTGGGTGGCTACTTTCGCTCTGGGTTCAAAAAAATTATATGACTTTATAGATGATAACCCCTTAGTTGAGATGCATACCACCCGCTTTGTCAACGATCCTTATATTATCGGCAAAAATGATAAACTTATTTCTGTAAACGGCACCCTGGAAGTAGATTTGACCGGCCAATGCGCCTCTGAATCCGTAGCCATGAAGCAGCGTTCCGGCACCGGCGGTCAATTGGATTTCGTGCAGGGTGCATGGAGATCCAAAGGCGGCAAGTCATTTTTAACCCTTTACTCAACCTATGTGGATAAGGAAGGCAAGGTCCAATCCAAAATCAAACCGACCCTGAGCAATGGTATTTTCACTACGGTATCCAGGACGGATGTCCAATATGTAGTGACCGAATATGGGGTAGCTAACCTCAAGGGTCAGAATTTAAGGACCCGGGTCAAGGAACTGGTCAGTATTGCTCATCCTGATTTCAGGGACGAATTATTATTTGAAGCAAAAAGATTAAACTTCATTCCTTAAAAATCGCTGATAGATAAAACCAAAATCAGTGCCCGTCCAAGAGGCGGGCACTGATATCTTNNTGATATGGCAGGAGTTATTTCGTTTTGGCAGCAATCATTTCCAGGGCTTTAATTACTTTTGCAACTTCTTCTTCACTGGTAAAAAAACCCGGGCTGATACGGCAAGCACCAAGCTCCAAGGTTCCAATGGTTTTATGAGCCAGGGGAGCACAATGCGTTCCCGATCTGGTGATAATACCAAATTCATAATCCAGCATCATGCTTAAAGCGCCACAGTCAATTTCATCAAAATTAAAACAGATCACTGCGGTTTGCTTCTGCGGGTTACGGGGCCCATATACGTTGAGGCCAGGAATAGCTTTCATGCCATCCAGGAGCAGCGCCATAAGTTTGGTTTCATAATTCCGAATGGATTCCATACCGATTTGGTTAATAAAGCGAATCCCGGCTAATAGCCCGGCAATTCCAGGCGTATTATGGGTCCCGCATTCCAGCAGATCAGGCATCATCTGCGGGTGCTCCAAATATTCTGATAAAGAGCCGGTCCCGCCTTCTTTTAATGGTTTGATTGACACACCGGGTTTTACATACAGTCCGCCCGTGCCTTGAGGACCCAGCAGACTTTTATGGCCGGTAAAAGCCAGTAAATCTATATTGCATCTTTTTACGTCTATAGGTAAAACTCCGGCAGTCTGAGCACTGTCAACCATAAACAGCAGATCATGTTCTTTTGCTATTTGTCCCACTGCTTCGATAGGCATGATGGTTCCGGTCAGATTGGAAGCATGCATCATACAGATCATTCTGGTGTTAGGTCTGACAGCTTTGGCTACCTCTCCGGGGTCAAGGTTTCCTTCCCCGTCACACTGCACAGCCGTCCATTCCACATCCTGCGAGGCCAAAGCAAATAAGGGCCGGGCTACAGAATTGTGCTCCATACTGGTGGTGATTACATGATCTCCTTTTTTCAGGATCCCTTTCAGACCAACATTAAGCGCTTCCGTAATATTAGACATAAATGCGATCTGATTGCTGTCATCAATACTAAAAAGCCTGGCCAGGGCTTCCCGGGCTTCAACCAAAACCGTCCCGGCTTTTAATGATTGCTGGTTGCTGCCGCGTCCAGGATTACCGCCAATATTACGGTTAAAATCATCAATTGCCTGATAAACACATTCCGGCTTTGGAAAACTGGTCGCAGCATTATCCATATAGATCGTTTCAGCCACTTGATTACACCTTCTCAATCATTTCTGTGAATATAGCTAAATTGATTGTACGCCATTGTTCCCTGTTGGATAAAGAACGAAAGCCAGGTATTCCTGGAAGCGCTTAT
>DBRM01000028.1:26648-28011 GCA_002305965.1 Syntrophomonas sp. UBA1368 | reverse complement strand
ATGGCACGGCTGTTGATGTTGGGCAATATACAATTGAGGCAGGCAACATAAATATCGCCGCCGGTGTATTTGCGGCGGCTGGTGAATATACCATCGTGGTTAAGGCGAATGGATACCCCGATACTTCTGTGATGCAAACCATTTTAAACGCTGGTGGGGATATCTATACAGCGCAAGAAGGGACGGATTCTTTCCAACTGATGCTGACAAGTGTGCCAGCAACAGATAATGTGGGCGTAACCACTTACAAAGTTTACAATGGCGCAACTTTATTGACAACCGTGACAGGAACCACATGCGATGTGACAGGGCTTACAGCAGGAACCACCTACACCTTTAAAGTGGAAGCGGAGGATGCAGCAGGCAACCTGAGCAACAGCGGTCCGAGTAAAACGGTAACCACCAAATCCGGTGGAACCGGGAATAATTCCGGTGATGGCAGTGGAAGCGGTGACGGCAGCGGGAGCGGGGATGGTGCCGGAGCAGGCACCGGCAATCCTGGCGATTTGACGGTCGAAATTACGTCTATTAAAACCAATCCTACTGATACGATCCTGCATCTGGATTTCAACAAAGGAATGGATGATAATTTAGATGCCAGTCTGGCTTTGATAAAAGTATATGAAAAGAGCAGTAAAAAGGAAGTTACCTGGTCAGATTATAAATACGACAAATCCGGCAATACGGCTACCGGTGACAAAGTAAGGCGTCTGGTATTGAATTTCAATGACCTGAAATCCGGCACCACTTATGTAATCGAACTTGGTGCCAATGTCATGTCCAATAATGGCAGCACCCTGGGAGTGGTTAATAAATTTGAATTTACTACTGATGGCAATGCTTCCTCTGACGGCTCATTAACGGGGGGTAGCTCACCCACCACAGAGCCGGTGACAAGCGAGCCTCAGCCGGAAACACCAGTAGTTACGACTCAACAGCCCGATGTACAATTAAGTGACATCGCAGAGCACTGGGCAAAAGGCAGTATCGAGGAACTGGTGGCCATGGGAGCTATCAGCGGTTATCCCGATGGAAGCTTTGCCCCGGACAAAGGCATCAGTCGTGCAGAATTTGCCGTTGTGCTGATCAAGGCATTCAAACTCGAACCCAAAGCTGGGAAAGTATTTGCTGATACAACAGAGCACTGGGCGAAGGATTCTATAGCGGCAGCCAATGGCTACGGCATCATCAGCGGCTATGACGACAGTACATTCGGGCCGGATGACATTATCACCCGCGAGCAGATGGCAGTCATGATAGTAAAAGCCGCCCAGCTGCAAACAAGCAACGGTGAGTTGGAATTCGCTGACCGCGACCAGATTTCTTCCTGGGCAGCCGATGCCATTGCTGCAGCTGTCCAGAA
>DBRM01000028.1:15769-26627 GCA_002305965.1 Syntrophomonas sp. UBA1368 | reverse complement strand
AAAGCATAAAAACAGCGAATTATTAGCCAAATAAAAGAGGCGAAATACAAATTTGTACTTCGCCTCTTTTTCTTTAAATACAATACCACAAAATGCCGAATATATCAAGACTTGTAACCGCTTGCTGTGATGGATATACTAGGGCAGGGTGATATAAATGGGCAAAGAATTTCTGCCGGCACTGATCGAATGGCAAAAGCAGCAAACCATCTCAGAACTCCGGGAATGTAACCAATTCACCAAAGAATATGGCCTGTCTCTTACCGAACAGCAAATCATCGATGTAACGGAGAGACGATTCGCAGCCCTACGGGATACAGGGCGGATCGAGTTTGGCCAGGGAATACTGACCAGGTTGCTTAAAGCATTCTGCAATTCGCCGTATATCATGCAGGATGACTATGAAGAAACCATTCTGGTATTGCAGGATTGCTTTTACTATTTCAAAAACGAGTCTGAGGACAGGATTTCGGATGATGAGCTGATCGAATTCATGAAAAACCGCTTCGATGGCATTTGCCAGGGATCCCTGGAATATCTGGCCGGCACTTCTTTAGAAGAGCTGTGCCGCAACACCAGGTACGGATACGAAGTTGACGAAACAGATATTTATGGCCGTGGGTTTTAAGAATGAATGATCTGACTCCCATAATTTATACAGTTAATGATAAGCCGTTATCGGAAGAAGAGCAGATTGCATTGCAGGGGAAGCTCTGGCAACTGCTGGCACGTCAAACGGATTATTATACCATGGGCTGCAGCAGCTCGGTGCGGGTAGAGATGGCGGAAGAGCTTTATCACTCCCTTCTCTTTACACTGCAGGAAGGACTGAAATACGGTGCCTTTGACCGGACACAACTGCTTGCCGCTAAGGATTTGGAGCTACTTTTAAGAGAGGGCAGGGAAGTGATCGAAAAGCAAGTGGAAGCCGGGAAGCGGCTTTGGATGCAGATCCAGCAGAATCCAGCCGGTATCAACAACATTTCATATGACGATACATTAAAAGGTCTGGTTGAGTTTTTCAAAAGATATGACATTCGGTATTTCGCTCATCAGATTCCTGGTGATATTGATTACCAGCTTGGCCATCATGTCCCCGATGAACTGCTGGGTATCGAATATGTGAATACGTATCTGCGCCGGCTGCTGATCGAAAACAGTTTTATCCGATGCTTTGAAACTGATAAAGTAGTGAGGCTTTTGCAATCCAGCTGCCCGGATTACTGCGGCCAGCTGATCAATCTTTATGAACCGGTGGCTATAAATGCCATAGGCCTCGCATTGCTGAACGAAAATATCTATGCGCTCAATATCACTGCCGAAATGAAAGAGTCACTGGTCAGCAGTCTGCAGGGGTGTGATAAAGATTGTTTATCCCGGCTGCTCGCCCAGTCGGCAGAAAAGGTGTCATCTCTGCTCAAAGCCGGAGCCCCGGCCGCTGATTATTTAAATCAGACTGCTGCAGAATTGCTGCCGAGGATCGAGTTGCTGCTGCCCACAGGACATCTGGACGGGGTATTTTTAACCTTTTCGGTATAGCTGGAGATCGACTCATTCTTCTGCTGGTGTTTGCATGCCGCGAATATTTTCCATTCCAAAAAAGCTTTAATGGACGGTTAGCATAATCTTTTCCATCCGAACATGAACGGATTTAAAAACCCGTTATCAGCATTCACTATGTTAAAAATTGCCTGTTTATAGAAGGAATTGTTTACGCCTTAAAGAATATATTTCATAAATGAATTGCTTGATTTTCACGAGAAGATGTTTGGCAGTATTCAGGTCATTATTCAAGGAGGCGGATTAATATGAATTGCGGAAGAAATACATCAAGAAACGCATCAATTTCAGACAGCCTTTATGGATTAGGATTTATTGGGGCACTGGTATTTTATATCCAGTATGCTACGTCTTTTTTGACCGCCCTCATAGGCATCGGGAAATCCTTGTTATGGCCTGCCTTCCTTATCTATGATCTATTAGTATTCCTTAGTAAATAATTAAAATTATAGGCTGCAACTTGGCCGCGAAACTTTAACAAGACCAATGAGTTCTAATTTTGCATTTATAATAGGTTAGACAGTACTACCATAACTTGGTAAGATAAAAAATAGATTAAATCTTACGGGATCAATATTCATGAACACAAATATTTTTCAATTAAGAGAACGTTATGAGACACGCCTGGTCTTCAGGATAAGCGTGTTTATTCTTGCCCTGGTGATGTATTTTGTTTATCCGCAGAGTTTCAAGGTCATGAATGGTTTTAACTTCCTGCATCAACTCTCATGGCTTCATCTGCTATGGATCATCTGGGTTATTGACATGATCCGTCAGTTTATTCCCAAAAAAGGACACCTGCCTCTTGGATCCCTGAAGCAGTTTAAACAATTCTACATACCGATCAGGAAACTGCTTGATGAGAAAGAGATCTTGCTGGCTTACAAAAAAAATGCGCTTGATTCCTTAAAAGTCCTGGTAATCTGGACGTTTTTAGTCGCTTTTATCGGCGTGCTATGGTGGGCGAAAGTCTTAAAAGCAAGGGAATTGCTGCTGATTACAGCTGCGTTTTATGTTCTGGATCTGGTTTTTGTCCTTTATTGGTGCCCTTTCCGGGTGTGGATCTTGAAAAACCGCTGCTGCACCACCTGCCGCATCTTCAATTGGGATCATCTGATGATGTTCTCACCGATCATCTTTGTTCCAGGATTCTTTTCATTCAGTTTATTCGGCCTGTCGCTGGTCATCTTTTTTGCCTGGGAAATAGCCTTTATGATCTACCCGGAACGATTCTGCGAAGAAACCAATGAAGCTTTGCAGTGCCGCAACTGTACCGACAAGCTATGCGGCAACAAGATGATTCCCCGCCGGAATAAAAACGACGTCGAATTTATAAATATGTAATGAGACCAGATATCTGATATGTGGTTCTATTTTCAGTGGATGTATTGTTCCCCTCACGCGCCAGCATCAATGAGCATACTCAGTGTAAAATTATGATTTCATAATCTGATTATAAAATTTTCAAGGCTGTACACACCTGCTTCGACGCTAATGATTAGATAAGAACTTTTCATCGCAGCCGGAAAAGGAGAGGAGACAGAATGGCATTTAATAGACTGTTTGAACCTGGTGAGATCGGATCTTTGAAGCTAAAAAACCGGATCGTGATGGCACCTATGGGCAATATCAATATGGCTGATCCCATCGGACGGCCGCTGCCCAAAATGATCGAGTATTTTACCGAACGGGCCAGAGGAGGGACGGGGCTGCTCATTACCGGGCTGATACCTGTATCCTTCGGCATTGATCCCACTGTCTCAGAGGAGAATGACACCACATATTTTCCCCGGATAGACGGTTCCTCCCGGACCAGGCTTTCGGGCTGGCGTGATCTGGCTGCAGCGGTTCACGCTTATGACGCGAAAATACTGATTCAGCTAACCGCCGGATTGGGGCGGGTAGGTTCCCCGGAAGCCGCTTTGAAAGGAAAGATCCCCAAGTCAGCCTCCTTTAACCGCAATTTTTACGTGCCGCAGGTTCCCCATCTGCCGCTTTCCGACCGGGCAATCAAAAAGATAGTGAAAAGCTTCGCCCAGGCGGCCATTAATGCCAAAGTGACCGGATTGGATGGGGTACACCTTCATGGGCATGAAGGCTATTTAATGGACCAGCTTACCTCCTGGCCCTGGAATCGGCGCCGCTTTGGAAGGTATGCAGATAAGTTCCGCTTTGCACTTGATGTTGTCCGGGCTATCAAAGACCAGTGCGGAGAAGATTTCCCGGTGGTGTACCGCCTGGACCTGACTCAGGCCTTGCAGTCCTCATATGGGGAAGAAATATTCAAACATAGATTCCGCGGTAAAGAACGAACCGTGGAAGAGGGCCTTAAGATGTGCCGGATTCTGGCGGAAGCAGGAGTAGACGCCTTCGATGTGGACAAAGGCTGCTATGATAATTGGTTTTATCCCCACCCACCTGCCTATTTCAATGATATTCCCTATGTGGAGGAAATGGCCGGTGAGCTGAAGAGTTTCCTGATGGACAAGGGAATCAGCAGACCGGTGATCGCGGTAGGCAAAATGGGTAAACCTGAAAAGGCCGCTGAGGTTCTGGATAAGGGCTGGGCTGATTNNNNATCAGAGAGATTACTCACTGCATCGGGGACCAGGAAGGCTGTATACAATCGTTTATCCTGGGGGGACACCCCTGCTGCACGGTCAATCCTTATGCCGGTTTTGAAGATACCAAACGTCTGACTCCTGCTTGCATCAGCAAAAAGGTAGCCATCATTGGCGCCGGACCGGGCGGATGTGAAACTGCAAAAATTTCTATGGCCCGGGGGCATCAGGTAGTCCTGTTTGAGAAAAGCCATCAAGTAGGCGGACAACTCTTGACCGGCAGTAAAATGATGATCAAGCATGATCTGGCACTTTACATGGAAAACCTTCAATATCAGATGGATCAGCTGGTTGAGCAAGGATTGACCATTCATTACGGGAAAGAAGTTTCTCCCCATGAATTACTGGGCCGGTTCGATGTGATCATTTGTGCTACAGGATTAAAAACCACTCTGCCTGCGATCCCGGGACTGGATCCCAACCGCGCCATGGACATCCGCGCATTTCTGTATGGGGGAATGGTCATTCCGGAACATGCCCGCAGAGTAACAGTTGTGGGCGGTGGAATCGCCGGGTGCGAAGTTGCCTGCGCTCTGGCCAGGGAAAAAGGGGTTGAAGTTACCATCATTGAACGCCTGCCGGAATTGATGAAAGGAGTTGTACATGCCAACCGGTCCATGCTGCTGTGGATGCTGATGGGGAAGGGTTCACCCTCCGGAAAAGCAGAAGATGTATTGACGCAGCCGGTTAAGGCCTACACTGCCTCGGAAGTATTTAAAGCCGACCCTCAAAACCTCTATATAAAGGCCAACCGTAAACGCTCCGATCCTTATACTCCCTGGACAACACTGATCCCGGACAATATCCATAACCCTTTTCATAAAAGGCTGGACCCTGACGATACGGAAGAGATAGTCATACCCACAGACTTTATCGTATTCGCAACTGGAGGAACCAGCAATAATGAACTGTATTATCAATTGTTAAAGGAACAGGCAGCTCCGGAAATCTATTGTGTGGGTGATGCCAATAAACCCGGCCGGGCCTGGGAAGCCATCAATGCTGCTAACGAAATAGGCCGGTTTATATAGTGTGAATAAATGTTTTGACATCTGAATATAAAAACAATTATTCTTATATTTTTTTACTTATATTAAAACTAATGCAGTTTCTTCAGATATAAAATTTCAATTCTAACCAGAATTGTTTTATTAATGTGTGTTATACTAATTGCCAAAAGAAAATTTTGGGGGAATATTTGTGAGAATCGCGGTGGTGGATGGTCAGGGGGGCGGCATCGGTAAATTAATCGTAGAAAACCTGCGCCGGGAATTAGGTCATTCCTGCCATATTATCGGGCTTGGCACCAATGCGGTTGCAGCATCCCTGATGCTGAAAGCCGGTGCCAATGAAGGTGCCAGCGGAGAAAATGCAGTCATTTTCTGTGCATCCAGGGTCGATATGATTGTTGGATCAGTGGCAATCATAGCTGCCCATGCCTTCCTGGGCGAGCTGACACCGGCCATGGCTGAGGCCATTGCAGCATCATCAGCAGTAAAGGTATTATTGCCATTGAATCGTCAAAAGATCGAAATATGCGGTGTAATTGACGAATCATTACCCATGCAGGTCAGCCAATTGGCAGAACGGGTGAAACAGATGGTTGAACAGGAATCATAAAAAAAATACATAAAAGCATTCGCATAGACAAACAGAAACGAGAAAGGCAGGAGAGATACATGTGTAAAGATATGCCGCCGCTGGAAAAGGCGATCCAGTTTCACGGCCATATATGTCCCGGTCTTTTGATGGGAGTAAGGGCAGCAGAATTTGCCCAAAAATACCTGGATATAGACCCGGATCAGGATGAAGAATTATTAGCAGTGGTCGAAACCAATTCCTGCGGAGTGGATGCGATCCAATCAATATTAGGCTGTACTTTTGGCAAAGGCAATCTGATCTTTAAGGACTATGGCAAAAACGTTTACACCATTGCCAGCCGGGAAAAAAGACGGGCGGTGCGGATCGCACAAAAATACAAACCGCAGTCTCATCCTGACTCTTTGCGTTATCGTGAATTGAAACGCAAGGATAGTCTGAATGAGGCAGAATCTGCAGAAGCGGAAAATCTTTTGGGAGCTATTTTTGAAAGGTTGATGAGTACTCCCTTTGAAGAGCTTTTTACATGGCGGGACATCGATTTTTCTTTCCCCGCCAAAGCGGAGATATATCCTACCGTGCAATGCTCCGTATGCGGGGAAGGCGTTATGGAACCCCGGGCGATCAGAAATGGGCAGAATTATGTTTGCCCTGATTGTGTATAAAAGATGGAGGACAGGCCTATGTGCGAAGCGAATGTATATCTTCACCGGGACGGGCAGGAAGAACTCTTGATGGAAAGCGTGGACCGTATCATTCCGGGTGAAGATAACCAGATTTTTATGGAAAATATTTTTGGAGAAAGACGGGTGGTGAAGGCCCGCATCAGAGAAATGGAACTGGTACGCCACCGGGTGATCCTGGAAGCCGTACCGGAAGAGCCGGTTCAGCGTCACACTGAAATATGGCTGGAACCCGAAACGGCCCATGGTCATTTTCATCCGGGGGAAGCGGTAATAATCAAGCTAAATAAGGGATATAACATGCAAGCTGACAGCCAGGCGGAATTAAAAGACCCAAAAGCTTATATCGTCAAACCGGAAGGCACCCGGGAATTGGAACTACATGCCCATCATAACCAGGGAGAAATAAACCTGACGGAAGAAATAGACGGCCTGGCTCAAATTTATGTTCATGAAAAAGGGGAACAGGAACGTTATGCTGCTGTTCTGGTGGAAGTTGGGCATCATCACCACCACGGCACCCAACCCATCGGACTGCCGTTGGAGATCATTCCCACTGATTACAGCCACGCCCGTATGGGAGAAAACTATGAGATCCAGGTACTCAAAAATGGCATTCCCTTAGCCGGCGCTGAGGTAAAAGCTACTTACAGCAGTACGAAAAATCGCGATTATCCTCATCATTTGACAACCGATGAAACAGGCCGGGCGAAATTGTTCCTTACAGCCCGCGGGAATTATTTGTTTTCGGTTACGGATGAAAATATTATCAGCACATTTACCCTGGTAAAAAGTTTTTAAGCGGAAAATAAATCTAAATAGCAGGAAACGAAAATCTGACAGCGAATAAAGAGAATTAATGCTCGCTATGAAAGCGCGCTCAAATTTTATTTCAAAGTCAAGGATAAAAGTAAAATTCAATACTATCAATCATGCCATGAAGGTATTAGCGGTGTATCCGCTGATGTTTTTCATGGTTTTTTGTGCTTGTTGTCTTATCATGTCCAGATGCTCCCGGACGAATGAGCCTGAAAACCGAACTATATGTTTAATTTTTGAAGGGGGTTGGAAAATGCATATTCCGGATGGTTATTTAAGTCCGCAGACAGCTTTGCCTTTCATGGCGATAATGGTACCGGTATGGGGGGCGGCAGTAAAGAAAGTAAAACAGAAGGTAAAAAAGAAGCATGTTCCAATATTAGCCATAGGTGCTGCTTTCTCTTTTACAATCATGATGTTTAACTTGCCGATACCCGGGGGGAGTTCAGCACATGCAACGGGGGCAGTGTTGCTTTCCATCCTCTTGGGCCCCTGGGCAGCTTGTCTGGGGGTATCGACTGCGCTTATTATTCAAGCCCTGGTTTTTGGTGACGGTGGAATTTTGGCGGTTGGTGCCAACTGTTTCAACATCGCCTTCGTTATGCCATTGACCGGTTATTTGATTTACAAATTGGTTAAAGGAAATGCAGCGGCAGGTTCCGGGCGAGGACTGGCAGCCGCTGCACTGGCAGGATATGTCGGCCTGAATATGGCTGCATTATTTACTGCTTTGGAGTTTGGCTCCCAATATCATCTGTTTCAGTCCGCTGACGGTACCCCGCTTTACTTTATGTATCCCATCAAAGTGGCAGTCGCTGCCATGATGTCTGAACATCTATTGCTGGCTGGTCCGGTGGAAGCATTGGTGACCTCTTTAGGCCTTCGTTTCATAGGAGCCAATTATCCTGACTTGCTCTCTGAACAGGATCAGGCTGGAAATAATTTAGCATTGGAGGTATCACAAAATGTTTAAAAGATACCGCAAATTGTGGTTGGGTTTAGGCGTTTTGATCATTTTAACCCCTTTAGGCCTGCTGGCCAGCGGTACAGCTTTTGGTGAATGGGGTATCGATCAATTGATGGATGAAGTTGGTTTTATACCGTCGGGTCTGCAGAAGATGGCTGATATATGGAGCCATGCCCCATTAGCTGATTACGCAATTGCTGGCTTTGATGGAAGTTTATTGCATTCTGCCCTGGGATACATTTTATCAGCTGTCGTTGGTACAGCGCTGGCAGCAGGTTTAATGCTGCTGTTTGGAAAAGTGGTAAAAGATTAGAACAGGAGTTAAACAAAAATGACAGCAGAAGAAAATTATTTGCAGCTGCCAGAATGGATGGAGAAAACCGGCTGCCAGGAACAGGTAAATTCTTCCCCTGGCCGGCGTGCCAATTTCCTGGTGAAAAGTATCCGCCGCATGAAACAAAATATTGCCGATGAATTGATGACAGAAAGTTTTGCCGGCCGGCAGGGCATTCTGCAGCAACTGGATGCACGTTTAAAATTCGTTATCGTGGTTCTGCTGGTTCTGGCTGTGGGGTTTGTCAGGAGCATTCCAATTCTATTGGGAGTTTGGCTTTTTACAATAATATTAATGCGGATTGCCCGTATACCGGTTTTGACCATGCAAAAGCGTATTTGGGGGGTTATTCCCCTCATAACGCTGTTGATTAGCATACCAGCCATGTTAAATATTTTTATCGATGGAAAACCGCTGATTATGATCTATGAGAGCACCCAGCAATCAGTGCTGGCAGGCATTGACATCCCAGCCAGCCTCTACATCAGCCAGCAAGGTTTGACGGCAGGGCTCAGATTATGTCTGCGCATAGGGATCTCATTATCTCTGGGGGTTTTGCTGGTGATGACTACTCCGGCGGCCAGGCTGTTTAAATCAATGCAAGTCATGGGAATTCCAGCTTTAATGGTGATGATACTGGAGATGAGCTATCGATATCTGGTACTGCTTCTGACTTTATCCATAGAAATGTTTGAAGCTCGTCAACTTAGAACGGTAGGAAATCTATCATTATCAGCGAAACGTGAACAGGTTGGGTCTTCGATTGCGGCTTTGTTTGCCAAAAGCATGGAAATGACAGACGAGATTTATCTTGCTATGAGAGCCCGCGGCTACACCGGACAGGCAGTATATATAACCAGCGAAATCGAATGATCAGCAGTTGCCAGGTAAAGAAAGTTCTGATTGGCGATCAGCTTAATATTGACGTAGGAAAGGGATGTTATTTTGCCACAGGTTTTATTTGCATTTGATAATGTATCTTTTGGTTATGTACCAGGTCAGCCTGTTTTTAATAAACTTAGCTTCAAAATATACAGCGGGGAGACGGTTGCTTTATTGGGTGCCAATGGATCGGGAAAATCCACCTTGCTGAAAATGATGAGCGGCTTAATATTCCCTCAGCAGGGAATATTTAAAGCATATGGACAGGAGATAAATGAACAGCGCATGGAAGATGATGCCTTTTCTCAGAAGTATCACCTCAAGGTGGGATATATATTCCAGAATTCTGAGGTGCAGCTCTTTACAACCAGGGTATGGGATGAGATAGCTTACGGTCCTTTACAAATGGGATTTACTACAAAGGTAGTAAAGCAACGGGTGGAAGATGTGCTGGAAATGCTCCAGCTCGAAAACCTGCGTGACCGGTCACCCCATCGTTTAAGCGGCGGAGAAAAGAAAAAAGTGGCGATCGCTTCAGTGCTGGTGCTAAATCCGGAAGTTTTAATACTGGACGAACCAACCAGCGGACTGGACCCAAAAACAGAAAAGTGGCTGGTGGAGCTGCTGCTGAAACTGAACCTCAAGGGACGTACTATCATCGTGTCCACACATAATCTGGAATTGGCTCATGTTTTGACCACCCGTTCCCTGGTGCTGGCAGAGTCACATGAACTGGTTTGCGACGGCTTAACTGAAGAAATAGTTGAGAATCATGAATTATTAACAGCGGTCAATTTAATTGATGAATATTCGCATATCCACGGTAATATCGAGCATATACATCGTTATACCCATGGATAGCTCAGAAACAGGAATAACCTCCCCACGTACAAGCAGTTCTCTTGTTTGCAGAAAAAAAGACCCTTGTCAAAAAAACAAGGGTTATAAGAAAAAGATTGGGATTGGATACTGGAATAAATTTGTCCCGCTCAAATCTCTTAAACCCCTTATTAACTTTATCCATAGGATACCAGCAGAAAATAACATTCTACCCAGGCCTCGATAAAGTCTGAAAGAACAAAAAAACCAGACGAAAGGTCTGGCAGAAAAAGGCTGTATTACCAAGCCTTTTTGCTTCTCCTTTCCATAATGGGAGGCATAACCGTTTCCCGTTATACCCAACGGCTTCACACCCATGGTTTCCTTTAGGTTGTGAAACTCGGAGATATAAGACTATGTTCATTTTTATTCCAGCTATAAAAATTTTATTATGCCTTGAAGAATTTTGCAACGTTTAATTTCATATTTATTTAGTCAGTGTGGGGGATTACCAAGGAGACCTTGATTGCGCTTAACAAAAACTTAATTGAAAAATATAAATTGAATATAATAA
>DBRM01000028.1:15124-15663 GCA_002305965.1 Syntrophomonas sp. UBA1368 | reverse complement strand
ACTGTGATTTTATATCGTTATGCAACCCGGCATGTCTTGCCGGGTTTTTTTAATAAGCTTTGTTGAGCTTGGTTTCCTGCGTTTACATTGGTAAACCGCAGGAAATTAAGGATTCAGGTTTTATTATAGATTGCGTTTTGGCCCAGCATGTCTTGCTGGGCTTTTTCAAGCTCANNGAGATATAAGACTATGTTCATTTTCATTCCAGTTATAAAAATTTTATTATGCCTTGAAGAATTTTGCAATGTTAAATTTCATATTTATTTATTCAGTATGGAGAATTACGAAGGAAACCTTAACTGCGATTCAAAAACGTAATTGAAAAAATATAAATTGAATATAATAAAGCAGGATTTTAGGTAAATAAGTAGAATATATGAGCAAAACTAAATAGCCTGCTCTCCGATCCTGACAAACCTAAAGTCAACTATGGCTGTCAGGGCGTTGGGTATAACGGGAAACGGTTATGCCTCCCATTGTGGAAAGGAGATGCTCGGTTTACGCAACGAATAAAACAGGATTGAATTCATGAAGGATTT
>DBRM01000028.1:4216-15034 GCA_002305965.1 Syntrophomonas sp. UBA1368 | reverse complement strand
TCTTGCTGGGCTTTTTCAAGCTCAAATAACGGTTGAGGTAATCATATGCATGAATTATCACTGGTTACAGGTATGTTGGATATGGTCCGCAACAGTGCCGAAGAAAATTGCATTAACAAGGTGAACCGGATCAACCTGGTGGTGGGAAAACTCAGCATGGTAATGATCGACAGCCTGCAATTCTGCTTTGAAGCCTTGCGTGATCAGGAGCCCTTATTTCAGGGAACTGAACTGATTATTGAAGAACGGGATGCTATTTTACTGTGCCAGGAATGTGGAACGAAATTTATATTAAAATCGAATTACTCGTTCCTATGTCCTGATTGTGGACATGCAAATGCTGAGATGATTAGCGGAAGGGAATTATATGTGGACAGCTATGAAGGAGATGACACTGAATGGTGCAGATAAAGATGACCACTCATCTGCTGGGGGCCAATGAACTCTTGGCTAATAAGAACCGCCGCCTTTTTGAGGAAAAGGGAATGCTGGTCATTAACCTGATGAGTTCTCCCGGAGCAGGGAAAACCACGATCCTGGAGAGAACCATTGAAATGCTGTCAGGAAAAATAAGGATAGGCGTGATTGAAGGAGATCTTTATACAGATCAGGATGCAGTCAGAATCGGTAACAAGGGAATCGATGTCATTCAGATCAATACAGAAGGAGCTTGTCACCTGGATGCTGGAATGGTGGGTAAAGCCTTTGAACAGTTGCCGAATTCGGAACTGGATCTGCTTTTCATAGAAAATGTCGGCAATCTGGTATGCCCGGCAGAATTTGATTTGGGGGAAGATTATCGAGCGGTGGTTTTAAGCACTGTTGAAGGTAATGACAAACCCATGAAATATCCGCTGATTTTTCATCAGGCTAGAGCAGTTTTATTGAATAAAACTGACTTGCTCCCCTATACAGATTTTGATCTGGATCGCTTCAGGGAAGACCTGGTCCGGATTAATCCTTCCGCGGAAGTTTTTGAGGTTTCAGGACGCACCGGGGAGGGAATAGAGGATTGGTTACAGTGGCTATTGGAGGAGGTGAAGAAGAAGCAGCTTTTAAGATAATGATTTAGAGAGAAATTATTGGGGGAAAAGATTGGATTGGGGAAATAAAACTATATCAAGGGGGGAATTAATTTAATGCCTACCAAATTGAGTCGACGCGATTTCTTAAGAGTATGTGCCGGGACCACGGCAGCGATTTCTCTGTCGGGATTTCTGGCTCCCTTTATGAAAGAAGCAGTTGCGGCAGGTGCACCACCAGTAATCTGGATTCAAGGTGCGTCCTGTACAGGATGTTCTATTTCATTACTGAACACAGTACATCCTGATATCCAAAAAGTATTAACNNTGGCCATAAAAGAAGCCATTTATGGTGTAGCTGAAGCGAATCCGGGCAATTTCTTCCTGGTGGTTGAAGGCGCAGTGCCAACCGGAGCCAATGGACATTTCTGTATGGTGGGAGAAGAAAATGGAGAACCCATCGTATTTGAGAAACTGGTGAAAGATATTGGCGGTAAGGCCAAAGCAATATTGAATTTTGGAACATGTTCCTCTTATGGCGGCATTCCGGCAACCCCGCCGAATCCAACCGAGTGCGTTCCAGTAAGTCAGGTCGTAAAAGATGTACCCTGCATCAATGTCCCTGGCTGCCCGCCGCATCCCGATTGGATGGTCGGCACGATTGCTCATGTATTATTATATAACGATATTCCTGAATTGGACAGCTATGGCCGTCCAAAGATGTTCTTTAATACGATTATCCATGACAACTGTCAAAGACGTCAGTATTTTGAAAACGGTATTTTCGCCAAAACCTTTGGAGACCCAGGCTGCATGCTGGAACTGGGCTGCAAAGGGCCATTTGCTCATTGCGATGCCACCAACCGTATGTGGAACAATGGAACCAACTGGTGCGTAAAATGCGGTGCCGTTTGCATTGGTTGTACCGAACCGCAATTCCCGGGCTGGCCGATGTATGAAAGAATGCCTGAAATGCCAGTTGGATCAGCTACCAGTGTAACCGCTGATCAAGTCGGTATGGCAGTAGGCGGTCTGGCTGTGCTGGGTATTGCAGGTCATCTGGGCGGCAATATTCTCACCGGCAGAATTGGTCCTCACAAGGAAAAAGACGAAGAAGTGAAAGTAGGTGAGAACTAATGGCGAAAATTATTGTTGATCCCGTAACCAGAATAGAAGGCCATCTTAAATTGGAAGTTGAAGTTGAAAACAATGTGGTTGTAGATGCATGGACATCCGGCACGCTCTGGCGTGGTATGGAACTGATCATGCAGGGCAGAGATCCTCGTGATGCAGAACAAATCATGCAGCGGATCTGCGGAGTATGCCCGACTGGTCACGCAACTGCAGGTATACTAGCCCTTGATGATGCTTTTGGAATTGAACCACCTCCCAACGGCAGAATTATCCGGAACCTGATTCTAGGCTCCAACTGGGTTCAATCCCATATTCTTCATTTCTTCCATCTGGCGGCTCTGGATTATGTGAAAGGACCGGAGCTGGCGCCATTTAAACCTCGCTATGAAGCTGATTACCGTTTGCCCGCTGATATCAACGAGCAGGCGGTTGCGATTTATCTGGAGGCCTTGACCATTCGCCGCAAAGCCCATGAAATGCTGGCTATCTGGGGCGGAAAAATGCCTCACGTGCAGGCTATCGTGCCCGGCGGTGTTTCAGAAGTTCCTGACACATCAAAAATTTACAGATTCCTTTCCCTGCTGGAAGAAATCCAGGCATTTATTGAACAAAAATATATTCCCACCGTTAAAGCGGTGGCCGGTGTCTATTCCGACTGGTTCTCTATTGGAACCGGCTGCATGAATATGCTGGCCTTTGGCGGTTTCCCTCAGGAAGAAGGTATGGATCATGTTAAGAAGAAAAAACACTTCCCTGCCGGAACATATATCAGAGGTCAGTTTGCAGAGCTTGATACCGCAAAGATAACGGAAGAAGTCACCTACTCCTGGTATAAAGATGATACCCATGGGAATACCCCTGATGTATCAGTGGTTACACCGGATGCAGAAAAGAAGGGTGCCTATTCCTGGATGAAGTCTCCACGCTACAATGGAGAAGCAATGGAAGTTGGACCGCTGGCCCGCCAATGGATCGCTAAAAATCCCGATGTTGCTGCACTTGGCAAGCAGGCATTTTCAGTTATGGGACGTCATTTTGCCCGTGCTATAGAAACTGGCGAGATCGCCAAAGCAATGAAAGAATGGGTTCTGCAATTGGAACCCGGTCAGCCGGTATGTACACCTCACAAACTGCCGACCAAAGAAGTTGTAGGTGTTGGACTTTGCGAAGCATCACGTGGTGCACTTGGTCATTGGCACCGGATCAGTTCAGATGGACGCACCATGGTTTATAATGCTGTGGTACCGACAACCTGGAATTCAAGCCCCAGAACCGGTGAAGGAGCCAGTGCAGTACGCGGCCCGATGGAACAAGCCATTATTGGAACTGCTGTAGCTGATCCCGCTAATCCCGTAGAATTGGTGAGAATTATTCGTTCCATGGATCCATGTTATGGATGTGCCATCCATGTCATGACGCCTGATAAAAAAACCATCAGCCAGTTTGCCATAAACTAGAGGGGGTGTAGAAATGGTGAAAAAAATGGAAGAACGGCATTCCATATGGATCAGAGTTTTTCACTGGATCAATATGATTGCCATTACCATGTTGATTTTAACCGGCTTCTACATCCATGCTCCTGAGTCTTTCCGGCTGTTTAACTCAATGACTACAGCCCGGACAATTCATTTTTGTATGGCTTATTTGCTGTGTTTCGGTGTTGTGGGCAGAATGTACTATATGATCGCAGCCAATGACACCAAAAATCTCATATACGAACCGATCAATGATACCAAAAAGCTGCCCAGTATGCTTAAGTACTATATGTTTTTGGCGGATGACCATCCCTATTATGGCAAATATAATCCCGGTCAAAAAGGGATGTATACCGGCGTATTTGCAATGGCAATAATTATGATCATTACCGGTTTCATCCTTTACAAGCCTCTTACTTTTGGTTTCATGGCCGGATGGCTGGGCGGATTCCTGGTGGTTCGTATTATTCACTATGTGATTACCTGGATATTTGTGCTTTGTATTTTGGCACATGTATATTTGGATGTGGCTGAAGGCATCCCCATTTTAAAATCAATGTTCACTGGGAAAATTCCAGCCGATTTCCACCATGGTTATCATGAGGAAGAAATGTAACTTTGAAGTTTTAAGAGGTATCTGAAGTGAAACGAATCCTGGTAATGGGAATTGGCAACTTGTTAATGCAGGATGACGGAGTTGGGGTGCATGTTATAAGGCAGCTTGAACAAATGGAACTGCCGCCTGAGGTGGAAGTGGTGGACGGTGGTACTCACAGCTATGATTTGCTTGATTATTTCAGCCAGGCTGACTTTTGCATCGTCATCGATGCCATGCATACCGGAGGCAAACCGGGAACGGTTTACCGGATTCCTCTGGAAGAATTAGAACTGAGCCCCGATCCCAATATTCAATCGCTGCATGAAATGAGTTTTGCAGAAGCCATGTATATGCTGCAGTTGGAAGGTTTCAATCCACAGGTTCTGGTATATGGTGTTGAACCGCATACGGTAGATTTGGGACTGGAGCTTACTTCGGTGGTAGCAGAACAAATTCCACTGATTATTCAGTCGATCCGGAAGGATATTGCGCAAATGATCGACTGATGCTTTCAATTTATATGTTTAGCTGAAAGGGATGGGTTACAGAAGTGAATAACACTCTTCTGTAACTCATTCTTCAAGTTACCAGGATTTAGCATATGACTGTATCGGTGGTAATAATGAATGAAGCAAGGATTGCACAATGAATGCTAAGGCATGTAAGATTGACATTCAAGGTATCGTCCAGGGAGTAGGATTTCGTCCTTATGTTTATCGTTTGGCCAGGCAGTATGATATTAAGGGATGGGTATTAAATTCACCATCCGGAGTGGTTATTGCTGCCGAGGGAAATGATAGATCATTACATGCTTTTCTGCAGGGATTACAGAATGATCCGCCACCATTGGCGGTTATTCGGTCCTGTAATGTACAAACGATCGAACCGGCGGGGTATACTGATTTTACCATTAAATACAGTGAAGGCCGGGAGGAAAAGTCGGCTTTGATTTCTCCCGATATTGCCATCTGTGAAGATTGTAAAAGGGAAACTCGTGACCCGTCCGACCGCCGGTTTGAATACCCTTTTACCAATTGTACCAACTGCGGGCCGCGTTATACGATCATAAAAGATGTGCCCTATGATCGAAGCACGACTACTATGGCTGCTTTTCCAATGTGTCCGCAATGTCAAAGAGAATATGAAGATCCGCTACATAGAAGGTTTCATGCCCAGCCTAATGCCTGCCCGGTTTGTGGTCCCCATACCTGGCTGGTGGACAGTGTGGGAGAACTTGTTGAGAAGGATGCAAGAGAATTATTGAAGGCAGGTCACATTATTGCGGTTAAGGGACTGGGCGGATTTCATTTAGCTGCAGACGCTTTAAACAAACAGGCAGTAACAACATTAAGAAAACGCAAAAAGCGCGATAGCAAACCTTTTGCTGTGATGGTCAGGAATATTGAGGCTGCCCGTCGTTATTGCCGGATCAGCCCGGAGGAAGAGGACTGGCTCAATTCCCGGCACGCGCCGATCCTTATTTTGGAATGCCATGAGCAGACCCAGCTGCCAGGTGAAGTGATCCATCCCGGACTGAAGACACTGGGGGTCATGCTGCCTTATACGCCGCTGCATTACCTGCTTTTTGATGATAAACTTGATATTTTGATCATGACCAGTGCCAATATCAGTGATGAACCGTTGATCACTGAAAATGATGAAGCCTTGAAAAAACTAGCCGATGTAGCTGATTATTTTTTGCTGCATAACCGGGACATCTATAACCCCTGTGATGATTCTGTGATGCGGGTCACTGCTCTTAATACCCCACAATATTTCCGCCGGGCCAGAGGTTTTGTTCCGTCAGGGTTAGAAGTGCCTGCCCGGAGAAACGTTTCCGTCTTGGCAGTGGGGGGCGAATTGAAAAATACTTTTTGCATCACCAGAAAAGGGGAGGCTTTCTTAAGCCAGCACTGGGGTGATCTGAATCATTATAATAATTATTTGAATTTTACCAAAGGAATCACTCGATTCAAAAAAATGCTGAATGTCGAACCGTCTGTCATTGCCCATGATCTGCATCCTGATTACCAGACTACGCGCTGGGCAAGAGAGCAGACCGGGGTCAAAAGAATCGCTGTGCAGCACCATTATGCGCATTTGGCTTCCGTCATGGCGGAAAATGATTTGCGGGAAGAGGTGCTGGGTTTGATATGCGACGGAACCGGATGGGGAAGTGACGGGGCCATCTGGGGCGGAGAAATCCTAAGAGCAAATTACCAAAATTTTACCAGACTTGCCCATTTGAAATATGTGCCGCTGCCGGGCGGAGATGCAAGTGCCGGGAAACCTTATCGAATGGCACTTGTCTATTTACACCAGGCGATGGGCGAATCCGGCATTGAATCAGCAAAAAGGTGGCTGCCGGATCTGACTGAAATAGAACTTGAACTGATGGCCAATGTGTTAAAAAGACAACGAGAAACCATGACTTCCTCCTGTGGCCGTTTGTTTGATGCTGTCTCCGCTATATTAGGCATCTGTGCCATCAATAAATATGAAGGCCAGGCTGCAGTGGAATTGGAGACCCGGGCAGATCTAAAAGAAAAAAGCAGTTATCCTTATGCGTTCCAGTCGGACCATGGGATTTTAGTGATGGATGTTTTGCCCATGTGGGACGAACTGTTGAAAGATATAAAAGGGAGATCCACTGTGGGCAGCATAAGCATGAAATTTCACTTGACTCTGGTACAAATGTTTACCACAGCGTTGCTAAAGTTGCGGGAAACCACAGGTTTAAATCAGGTAGTGCTTAGCGGAGGAGTGTTTCATAATCAGATATTACTGCTTCATTTGATTAGTATGCTCAAAGAAGAAGGCTTTTTTGTATATGTCAACCGGCAGGTCCCGCCGGGAGACGGTGGTATATCCCTGGGGCAAGCGATCATAGCTAGCGAGGTGAGTAAATAATGTGTCTGGGAGTACCGGCAAAAGTGATTGAAATAAGGGAAAACAGCACGGCGTTGGTGGATGTTAACGGTAATCAAACGGAAATCAATATCCGTTTGACTCCGGAAGTACAACTGGATCAGTATGTATTGGTACATGCGGGGTTTGCTATGGAGATCATAGATGAAAGCATAGCCCGGGAGACCATGCAATACCTGGAGGAAATAATGCAATATGAATGAAATCTCCCAATATCAGCAGAAACTGCTGCAAGCGATCCAAAAGGTCTCGAAATCCATAACATTGATGGAAGTCTGCGGCACGCATACCATGGCGATCGCTAAAAGCGGGATCCGTGAATTGCTGCCTGAAAACATTACATTATTATCCGGACCGGGATGTCCGGTTTGTGTGACTTCACAGGGTGATATCGACGCCATTATTGAAATGGTGCAGATAAAGGACATTATATTAGTCACTTTTGGGGATATGATTCGGGTACCCGGTACTAACAGCAGTTTACAAGAAGAGCGCAGCAAGGGCGCTGATATCAGAATCGCTTATTCACCTCTGGATGCTTTGCGCATCGCCAGGAAGAATCCGCATAAAGAAGTAGTATTCCTGGGCATTGGATTCGAAACCACGGCCCCCGCCATTGCCATAACGGTGGAGCAGGCCAGTGCGGAGCAATTAAGAAATTTCTCTGTCTTCTCTTTGCATAAAGTGGTTCCGCCAGCCCTGGAACATATTTTTTCCGATCAGGAGATACGAGTCGACGGGCTGATTTGTCCTGGTCATGTCTCCATGATCATCGGTACCGGTCCCTATGACATATTGACAGAGAAATATAAAAAGCCCTGTGTGGTAACCGGATTTGAAACCATCGATATATTGGAAGGCATTTATATGCTGATCAAACAAATCAGTCAGGGAGAGGCAAAGACAGAAACGCAATATCGGCGTTTGGTAAAAAGGGAAGGGAATTTAATTGCCCGGCAGGCGATCGATCAGGTCTTTGAGCTGGTGGATGCCAAATGGCGCGGCTTGGGTCTTATTGAGCAAAGCGGCCTGGCCTTGCATCATGCTTACGCTGAAATGGATGCCAGATTAAAATTCAATATTGCTGAAAAAGCAGAAATACCTATTAAAGGGTGTGTATGCGGAGAAGTCTTGACCGGCAAAATCATACCAACTGCCTGTAAATTATTCGGCAAAGCCTGCACCCCTTTGAATCCCGTCGGACCTTGCATGGTTTCCCAGGAAGGTTCCTGTGCAGCCTATTATCGTTATACTCCATGGAAAGGAAGTAATAAATGAAACAGGAAAGAATTTTAATGGCCCACGGAAGCGGAGGTTTGATGAGCCAGCGTTTGATTGAGGAAATATTTAAGAGTGCCTGGGATAATGAAATCATGGCACCGATGCTGGATGGGGCTGTATTTGAAATACCTGCCGGACGACTGGCCATGTCTACCGATTCTTTCGTTATTACACCCTTGTTTTTTCCCGGCGGGGACATCGGTAAATTATCAGTTTGCGGGACCGTAAATGACCTTGTGGCATGCGGAGCCCATCCTATGTATTTATCCACAGCCTTTATTATAGAAGAAGGCTTTCCCTTAGCAGACCTGCGCAGAATCGCTGGATCAATGGCAGCAACAGCGAAAGAAACCGGTATTAAACTGATCACCGGAGATACCAAGGTGGTAGAAAAGGGAAGTGCTGACGGCATATTTATCAATACGACCGGTATCGGTGTTATTAAAGAAGGGATAGACCTTCGGCCGTCAAGAATTGTACCGGGAGATCTTATCATTGTTACCGGCTATATAGGTGACCATGGCTTGTCCATCCTGGCACAGCGGGAAGGACTGCGGTTCAGTACTCCCGCTGTCAGTGATTGTGCCCCTTTGTATCAACTGACAGCTTTAACTGATAAGTACCAGCAGGCGATCAAATGTATGCGGGATCCGACCCGGGGGGGACTGGCTACCGTATTGAACGAAATTGCCCAGCAGGCTGGTGCAGGTATAAATATTACAGAAGCAGCTGTACCTGTTTCTGAGGTTGTCAAAGGTGCCAGCGATATGCTGGGGATGGACCCTTTATATATGGCCAATGAAGGCAAAATGGTCCTGTTTGTATCAGCGGAAGCCTCCCATGATATAATGGCTGACCTGAAAAAAATACCCTTGACCAGTCATGCATCCATCATTGGTGAAGTTACTTCCACTGCAACAGGAATGGTCCTGATCGAAACTGAATTGGGTGCCCGGCGGATCCTGGGCATGCTGGAAGGCGAGCATGTGCCCCGTATCTGTTAGATGTAAGATAAATACCTTATAGAACAATCAGTTTCCTGAACTGCCCGCAAAAGCAGCTATTTTTTATTGACCGGCATGGCAATGATTTCGTGAATGATAGTATCGAAAAAGTGATTGGCATGAGCCGGGCGTATAATGATGGCTGCATCTGACCCTCTGCTGGTTCCGCCTATGGATATAATATCTTCACCATAGGGGATCAGGCCTGCATCCAGTGCCATTACGGCTATTTCCACTGCCACTTTAATTCCCTGGCCAAACATTCTCAATGTCTGGGCTATGATCTCGGATGGATAAACACCCCCGAACTGATTGCGCACCCCGCGGTCCACCCCTGCCAGCAAATGGGTACCGGTATAGACCTGCACACCCCTTTGTTTAAGGCTTTCCCTCACTTCGGCCGGCATTTCATCTTCACCCGGGCCCCTGAAACCAACATGGTGGGTAACGACAGTTATGCTTATTCCTTGCGTATCCTGTGTCAACAATTTTTCCACGGAAAAGCCGCTGTTGCTGGCAATGACGATATGTTTTATCCCGCGTTCCCTGGCGGCAGCTGCCGCAGCTTTAACGGTATTTTCAGTGTTTGACTTGCCTGCTTCTTCCCAGTACATCGTAATAACCCCTTTCTTACTATAAAAGCCACGCAAAGTACTGCGCGGCTTAAACTTCCTAAATGGCAGGGGAGAGAGGTCTCGAACCCCCAGCCCTCGGTTTTGGAGACCGATGCTCTGCCAATTGAGCTACTCCCCTGAGCTGAATTGTAATCAGCAAAACTAATTTTATCATATAGTTCCCGCCGGTTCAATAGTAATGATGTATAAGAATTTGCCTTGAAGTACAAAAGAGTTTATTTCTATGCTGATGCTTTTGACGCCTTCATTGCAAGTGAAAAACATAAGGGTTATGATATTCATATTATAAAAATGCAAGTTGGTCTTGGCTTGAACGTAAATTAATTATATGAAAACTGGCGGTGATATTTTGAAAAAAGTTTTGATTTTGATGGGCGGTGAATCCCAGGAAAGGGAAGTGTCACTGAGAAGCGGCCGGGCGGTACATAAGGCTCTGCTGAATATCGGCTATGAAGCCGTAACTCTTGATTTTACCCGGGAATCATTGCATAAAGTTATAGAGATCCACCCGGATGTTGTATTTATAGCCCTGCACGGCAAAAAAGGTGAAGATGGCACGGTCCAGGGGTTCCTGGATCTGCTGGATATACCTTATACTGGCTCAGGCGTGGCGGCCAGCGCCATTTGCATGAACAAGATCCTCAGCAAGAAGATGTTTTCTTTTGAAAATATCCCGACTGCTGATTATATGATACTGGATAAGCATTTTTTGGATGAGGCAGAAGTAAATATCGATGCCCT
>DBRM01000028.1:0-4183 GCA_002305965.1 Syntrophomonas sp. UBA1368 | reverse complement strand
CTTTGACTCTGAAGTATTGGCGGAAAAATTCATCGACGGAGTGGAGATCACCGCTTCGGTCATCGGTAACCAAACAGCTGTGGTCTTGCCTTTGATCGAGATCACAGCCGTCAATGAATTCTATGATTATGAATCCAAATATACACCGGGCATGTGCAGTCATATCATCCCTGCACGGATCGATCAATCTGCCAGTAAAGAAATTGAGCAAATTGCCGCAAGGACGTATGAAGCTTTTCACTGCCGGGGATTTGCCCGCATCGACCTTATTGTTGATAAAAAGGGTGACCCTTACGTGCTGGAAGTCAACACGGTGCCAGGTATGACAGAAATGAGCCTGGTTCCTGACGCGGCAAGAGCGGCAGGGATGGAATTTGAACAATTGGTGGACCATCTGGTCAAACTTGCACTGGAATAGCAGTGCCCCTGATTTAGTTGATTTAATTTCAAAAAAGATTTAAAGTGCCTGGAAGTCTATCTCCAGGCACTGACGCGTTTTTCGGTAATATCAATCACGGTAAAAAGGACAAAGCCCATCAAACTTAAGATCACGATACCACCGTACATATCAAGATAGTTAACCCGCATCCAGGCATCCATGATGAAGTAACCCATCCCGTATTCAGTACCGAAGGTCTCGGTAAAAAACAGGATGGATACTGCGGTTCCCAGAGCCAGACGGGTGGCAGTCAGTACATCGGCAAGGGAGGCGGGGATGATAATTTCTGTAAACATCTGGAGACGACCTGCTCCCAGGGATTGCAGCGAACGGAATATATCCTGGGGAATGGCTTTTACGGCATCCCGGGAAGTTATGATGATCTGAAAGATCACGATCAAAACGATCATGATCAGTTTGGATCCTTCGCCCAGACCGAATAAAAGCATGATGATGGGCAGCAGGGCGATCTTGGGAATGGGATAGGTAAAGTACACCAGGGGGGACAACACTTTGTCGATCCTTTCAAAATAGCCCATCAGCAGACCGGTGGGAACACCAATCAAAATGGCGATACTGATCCCGGCGATGATCCTGCCCAGGCTGTATAAGAGATGCAGGCCCATCTTATCGGCAAAGATTTCGATCAAATTGGTCAGTACTGCCAATGGCGGGGGGATGATGGGGATCTTTAAAAGCCAGGCCAGTGCCTGCCAGATAATGATTACCAGCAGCAACCCATAAGTCGCACCCCGCCAGAAACGATTCGAAAGCAATGATTATCATCCTTTGTTCAGTATTTTCCTTATCCGCATCGACATATCGTAATACTTCTCGCTGGAGCGCAGGTTCTCCATTTGAAAGCAGGGATTATCCAACACATCAAGTATCCGGCCAGGAGAAGGGGAAAAGACCACTATCTTGCTGCCCAGATACAAAGCTTCGTCGACACTGTGCGTAATAAAAACGGTGGTCACATTATTTTCTTTCCATAAATTCAGGAAAACTTCCTGTAATTCTTCCCGGGTGATGGCATCCAGGGCGGAAAAAGGCTCGTCCATTAAAAGCAGATCAGGCTTTAACATAAAGGCCCGGGCGATGGCAACCCTTTGCTGCTGTCCGCCGCTAAGCTCCTTGGGAAACCTGTCCAGGAGATGATCGATACCCAACTGCTTCAATAAAGCATGGCAATGATCGTCCAGAAATTTCTGGTCATTTTTGATTTTTAACCCCAGCATGGTATTGGCATAAACATTTTTCCAGGGCAGAAGACCATAATTTTGCAGGATCAGACCGATCCGCTGGGATTTTGGATCTACAGGGCGTCCGTCGATGCGCACGCTGCCTTCATAATCCTTCAATATCCCTGACAGAACATAAAGGAAGGTCGATTTTCCGCAGCCGGAAGGGCCGATAAAAGTATAAATGTCACCGGTACCGATGTTGATGTTCACCTGACGAAGCGCAGGTATGGCTTCTTTTTCTCTATAGTAATGGACGGTAAGATCTTTGACTTCAATCACTAAAATTACCTCAAAATGGTTTCGTCAACGACAGATTTATATTCATAGCTTCCTTTGATAAGTTCTTTGTCCTGCATCCATTTGACAACATCATTGAATATGTCTTCCCTTACCGGTTCAGCTTTATTAAAGTCGGGGAGCTGCAGGGAATCCTTAATATCCGCAGGAAACCGCTGTACTTCAATGATAAAATCGATATCTTCTTCTGTGAGACCCTGCTGCAGATATTCTACCGCCAGATCATAAGCTCTGAATACGGCTTTGATTTCTTCCGGGTTATCGGTTATGCTTTGCGCGGTGAAAGCAATAGCTCCGGCTTTATTATCCATCTGTTCAGTACTGTTTAAAACGGTGGCCCCGTTTCTGATAGCCATTCCTGCCATAGGTTCGGGCAATATTGCGGCTGCCACCTTACCGCCCTGCAACATTTCCAGGCGGGTCGGCAGAGGCGGAATAGCAATTTTATTGACTTCATTATATTCCATACCCGCTGCTTTAAGCATTGTATCCAGGGTATATTCCATGATAGTATTGGTTGAAAGACCGATGTCTTTGCCTTTCAATCCAGCAACTGCGTTAATTCCTGCGTCTTTGCCGCCCATTAAGGAGACATTGCCTTCATTTTTAGCAATGATCCGCAGGTTGATACCGCCTTCATTGGCAAAAAGCACCGCCACCACGTCAGTAATCACACCGTCCAGCTTGCCGCTTTGAAGTGCACTGTCCCTGTCTTTGGCGCTGGTAAAGTGTTCTATATTAACTTTTACGCCTTCCTGTTCAAAATAACCGTTCTTCTGCGCAATCAAGAATGGGATCGACTCCACATCCGGCATAACGCCTATGTTAATGACTCTCTCTGACACATTCGGGCTATCCGTGGCAGTATCGGTCTGATTGGAACACGCCACTAAAACAAGACTGCTTACTACCAGCAGTACACAAATAAATATTCTCTTCAATTAATTTCCTCCAATTCCTAGCAATCCTGACTCACTTATTTAATTTTCCGTACATCTGTCCATAATTATAATATTTCATTCATAAAAAAACTATATTTCAATTACTAAAATAAGGTAAAATTGATTATATTGAGAAACTATATAATATTAATAAGAAATTTTGTGAAAAGGCTAGAAGTTTATATTAATCATATTAATATGTGATTTAAATCACGATATAAAAGTATTGTGTTATAATAGCAACCGAAGATAATTAAAAAATTTGCTTTTAATCGAGATAAGGTCTTATGCACAAAGTATAGAAACGGGGAAACCTATAACAGCAACTTTTATTACTAGGATTAAAAGGAGGTTTTATATATTTTGGGAGATTATCCGGCTTTAGGTTTATTTTTTCTTCTGACAGTCGCATTTCCTATCGGTGCTATGGCTGCTGCCTGGCTCTTCCGGCCGAAACCAAAGGCTGATCCTTTACATGAAAAGTATACCACCTATGAGTGCGGTGTAGACACCGTAGGCAAAACCTGGATCAGGTTCAAGGTCAATTATTTCCTTTATGCACTGGTATTCCTGGTGTTTGATGTGGAAACCATCTTCCTGTATCCCTGGGCCGTGAAATTTCAGGCATTGGGACTTTTTGCCTTTATTGAAATGATCATATTTATCGCCATCCTGCTGGTTGGCTTATGGTATGCATGGAAGGAAGGTGCTCTGGAATGGCACTAGAAAATGATATGGACAAAACTGCAGAAAAAGATGTAGAAGAACTGGCCAAAAACAATATTCTGGTTACGACTTTTGAAAAGCTATGGGACTGGGGTCGGGCCAGGTCCTTCTGGCCTTTAAACTATGGCTGCAACTGCTGTCCCATCGAAGTTATGGCAGCCGGTGCAGCCCGTTTTGACCAGGCCAGATTCGGATATGAAGTGGTACGGGCTGTACCCCGTCAGGCGGATCTGCTTACAGTGGCAGGGCCCATTACCATCAAAATGAAACCGGCGGTGGAAAGAGTCTGGGCGCAAATGCCGGAGCCCAAATGGGTGATCGCCATGGGAAACTGCGCCATCAGCGGCGGGCCTTTTAAAGACGGATACAGTGTTTTGCCGGGCGTGGATTCCATTATTCCGGTGGATGTCTATATACCAGGATGCCCGGTACGCCCTGAAGCCTTGTTTCACGGCATGCTTGAACTGAAAGAAAAAGTCCAGAAGGGAAAATACCGGAGGAGTTGATCAAGTGGCTATGGATACGGAAAAAATTAC
>DBRM01000009.1:1781-2691 GCA_002305965.1 Syntrophomonas sp. UBA1368 | reverse complement strand
ACAGGGGAAGGTGTGCAGAGAGAAGGTTAATCAAATATTTTAAGACAAATTGGCTAACATTCCTAAGTTGATTCAATTAAATGCTCCCGCTTATTATGTATTCCAATAATCGCTGGTTAAATCATTAACGAAGATCGAAGGAGCATCCTCCGGATATAGAACCAGGAGGCCCCGCATAGCCCTGGTCATGCTGACATATAACAGTCTCCTGAATGACGAGATTTCTTCGTCCCTTTCTTCTTCTTGCAGATCGTCCGGCAGCCTGGGGATAATACCATCTTGCAGGCCAATGATAACCACGATGGGAAACTCCAGCCCCTTGGCGGAATGCATCGTCAGTACTTTAACTTCAGTCGAGTCAAGTCTCAATTCGTGGCCTTTCATCAAAGCAGAAGGTAATCCCAGTTTTGTCATAGCCTCAGCTGCCTCATACCCCAGGTCATTTCTGGGTGTTAAGACGGCGGCTGAACATGTTTTAAGCCTTAAAAATTTTGACATCTCTCTTATAAAAAATGTTGCTATCTGCCATTGTTCTTCTTTACTTTTATAACCTCTCAGCACTGGTTTGGGACCGGAGTGAACGCATATGTCAGCGTTAACTTTTTCATTGCCGGTTTTATTGCCTTGTAAAAAAGCAGTAGCTGCCCTTGAGATTTCCCTTGTGCTGCGATAATTTCTTTTTAGCCTGCGGACTCGTCCTTTAAAACATAGTTTTTCATTTACCTCCGACCAGGAAAAGCCACGGGAATAAATCGATTGGCCGGCGTCCGCGGCCAGGAAGATCCCCTCCTTTGATTTGCAGATTTCCACAAGTAAAGATAATGATACCGGGCTTAAATCCTGGGCCTCGTCAATTAATACATAATCAAATTTTTCCCCATAAGTTCCCTCGCGTACCATTTCAAGGGCC
>DBRM01000009.1:0-1768 GCA_002305965.1 Syntrophomonas sp. UBA1368 | reverse complement strand
GAAGCACGCAGGGCCAGACCCCGCCCTGCCCTGTTGGATTTCAGGTATTGCTCCAGAGTTTTTATGTTCTGTCCTTCTATGACCCAGTTAAATTCTTCTAATAAAAAATCGGAACGCAAGTTTAAAGAATCTTTAAAGAGAGATTCCCTGAGCTGCTCGAGAACTTCTTTTTGCTTTCTATAATCTGCTATTTTTACATCCTTCAACCTCTTTAAAACGATATCTCTCGCTACCTTGTCCGCAGTTGCCACAGTGACATGCTTAGCTTTATCCCCAACCAGCTGTTCAAGCAGTTGTACACTGAATTTGATTAAAGCGTTGGTATAAGTGGTGAACAAAATTTTTGGGCAATTTTCGCCGCTGCGAACTTCGGTTCCCAATATGGATCGGATCCGGTACAGGGCAATGGTGCTTTTACCCGTACCCGGGCCGCCTTTAATCAATGTGGGTCCCTTCAAAGCCCAGTCCGTAAGCTTCTCTTGTTCGGTGTCCAGCCGCAGGAGAAAACCAATCAAGTCGCCTTCCTTGTACTTAATTAGGTCCCTGGTGTCCAGAACAGCCAGATCAGGTTGTTGGATAACTTCATCAAGGTTTGGATGCAGCTGGTTTTCCAGAACCCTTAAGATGATATCTTCAGGTATGGTGAGGTCAAGGAGTTCTTCCTCGGTTTTGCAGTTGATCAATACCTCATGATAACCGGGGGGAACTTTTAATTCCTCAAGCCACTCTCTTGTAATTCTGTAAGGCAAAGGTGTTCCGGCCTTGTTGGTACTTTTCATATGCCAATGGTTAAAATCCGGGTTGCAGACCGGTTCTTCACTGAAATCCTCATCGTCAAATTCCATTTCGGCTGGAATTTCAAACGGCTTTTTATATGAGGGGATGTTTTTATATTCCTCTTTTCGTGGTCTTATTCCCAGCAAGCATACCCAACGGTCTCCAAAAGTATAGAAAACTCTATAGTCACCAATTCTAAGCCTGTATAGGTTTTTCCTGGATTTAATCTTTTTCTTTAACTTGCCGTCGGGGAGCGGGTTTTGCAAAAGCATGTTCACCTTTTCCCATAATTGCTGCATTAACTTGGAAGGGAACCCGAAAAGCTCTCTCGTGCAGGACGGTTTTATATTAAGCTCACGAACTGCAGACATGGGCAGCACCCTCCACCAACCCAAATCATGTTATAAAAAGCTTTCTAGGCCAATTTTTTGTTGCCAGTTTCAAAATTTTGCATCGTTTCTGATGCTAAATTGATGACGAAATCAATAATGTAATCACTTTACGCAAATATTATCACGATAAAGGTGCTTGATAATAAAGTTATATGGTAACATTACACCAAACTCTACCAGCATATCAATGCCATATGCCGCTTTGTTTTAGGGGTGGTTTCAGCCATAATTGGATTTTCGGGGAACATGTTAACTGTAGCCTCAGAATAGAGCATCCTGGTTTAAAGCAATGCTGTTAACAAGGGTGTTGATTTCTGGTGGTAAAGGGCGGAATCATTCTTTTTGCTCTGCTGGCTTAAAAAGCTACGCTACCAATTGATGTTAACTTCTTTACTACGACAGATCCCCGGAATATGAGGCAAAAAACGACTGAATCCCCATTATCAAGGAGGGGGGATATAAAAGAATTTGTGCGAAAAGTTACCCATGTTATCTTCAGCGGCAGGAATTCTTAATAGGACAAAAAAATTATCTATGTCACTGTACGCGCCGTTTTCACCTTGGAAAACGGGGAATTAACCCTGGACGAAATCGTGCCG
>DBRM01000012.1:3486-6769 GCA_002305965.1 Syntrophomonas sp. UBA1368 | reverse complement strand
ATGGTAGTTAATGGAAAAGTATACGGTAAAGTCACCCCGGGAGATGTGGGAAAAATCATAAAAGAATATGGAGGGCAGGAGCATGACAGCTAATACTGATGATCATCACCGCAAGACTGTACTGGTTTGCTGCGGGACCGGCTGTACTGCTAACGGTGCCCGTGATGTTTTTCACGCCTTTCAGACGAAATTGAAAGATCATCCGGAGATTGATGTACAGCCGGTCATTAAGGCTACCGGCTGTAACGGCTGGTGTGAAAAAGGCCCGCTGGTTCGAATCATGCCAGAAGATATCACGTATTGCAGCGTGGCTGCAAAAGATGTAGACGAGATCGTAGAAAAGACACTGCTGGAGAAAGTGCTGATCAAGCGCTTGCTTTATCGTGATCCCATCAGCAAAGAACAATTGACTTCACATCATATGACGGATTTTTATCGCAAACAATATAAAATCGCGCTTAGAAATATTGGTGAAATCGACCCGGGACAAATTGATGACTACATCGAACGCAGAGGATACCAGGCTTTAACGAAAGCTTTACAGCAGATGCAGGGCCAGGAATTGATCGATACGGTCAAAGCAGCTGGTTTAAGAGGCCGGGGCGGCGGAGGCTTCCCCACCGGGAGGAAATGGCAGGCCTGCCGTGATGCCCAGGGTGAACCCAAGTATATTATCTGTAACGGTGATGAAGGTGACCCGGGTGCATTCATGGACCGCAGTATCATGGAGGGAGACCCGCATACGGTTATAGAAGGTATGATCCTGGGTGCTTATGCAGTTGGTGCCAGCCGCGGCTATATCTATGTGCGGGATGAATATGACCTGGCAGTTCAAAATCTGGGCCAGGCCATAAAAGATGCCAGGGCCCGAGGTATTCTGGGAGAAAAGATCCTGGGGAGCGAATTTTCCTTTGATATCGAACTGGTCAGAGGGGGAGGCGCTTTTGTCTGCGGCGAGGAAACTGCTTTGATGGCTTCCATCGAAGGACGAACAGGTGAACCCCGTGACAAATACGTTTTTCCGACTGAAAAAGGTCTATGGGGAAAACCGACTGTGATCAATAATGTTGAGACCTGGGCTAACGTACCGGTCATAATTCTTGACGGGGCAGAAAAGTTTGCCGCCGTGGGTACGGAATCCAGTAAAGGCACCAAGGTATTTTCTCTGGTGGGGAAAGTTGTTAATACAGGTTTGGTGGAGGTCCCCATGGGAACCACACTCCGGGAGATCATCTATGAGATCGGCGGAGGAGTTCTGAAAAAGCGGGCATTTAAAGCAGTACAAACCGGAGGGCCTTCCGGAGGATGTATTCCGGCTTCGTTACTGGATCTGCCCATCGATTTTGACAGCCTGGCGGCAGCAGGATCTATGATGGGATCCGGCGGTTTGATCGTGATGGATGATCATACCTGTATGGTGGAAGTGGCCCGCTATTATGTGAATTTCCTGGCAGGAGAATCCTGCGGTAAATGTACGCCATGCCGGGAAGGGATCAGGGCCTTGCTGGAGATTCTGACCGGTATTTGCAGCGGGCAAGGCCGCATGGAGGATCTGCAGGTCATGGAGGATATATGCCTTACCATGCAGGAAGCCTCACTCTGTGCTCTGGGGAGGACGGCGCCTAATCCGGTTCTTTCGACCCTGCGCTATTTCCGGGATGAATATGTGGAGCATATTGAAAACCAATTTTGTCCGGCTGGAGTTTGCCGGGATCTTACCACTTTTTATATCGACCCGGAAAAATGTACAGGTTGTACATTATGTGCGAAACATTGCTCTGTAAATGGCATAAAAGGTGAGAAAAAACAGCCGCATATTATTGATGAAAGCCTTTGTATCCGTTGTGGTGAATGTTACCGGGTATGTACCTTTGATGCGATAAAGCTTGCCAGGAGGGATCGCAATGAAAATTAAACTAAACGGCCAAGAGCGCGAAGCCCGAGCAGGAGAGAGCATCCTGGATTTGTGCAGGCGGGAAAATGTTCCGGTGCCTACATTTTGTTATCACCAGGCATTTGGCGGGCAAGGGGCATGTCGTATGTGCATGGTGGAAGTAAAGGAAGAGGGGCAGAAGCAAGCGCGCCTGGTAGCAGCCTGCACCTATCCCCTCAACACCCCTGTTGAGATAACCACTGAATCAGAACATATCCAGCGGGTAAGGCGCACCATCGTTATGCTTTTGGCACGCCGGGCAGGCAGTCATCCGTTGATGAAAGAGATGGAAGAGCATTATGACGTATCCCCTTTAAGCGCAATTACTGTCCAGCCGCCCAATTGTATTTTATGCGGACTCTGTATCCACGCCTGCGAGGAAATGGGAAAATCAGCTATTTGGAGTATGTTCCGGGGAGTCGATAAACGCATAGCGACACCTTATGATGAAGCATCGGATGATTGTATCGGCTGTGCTGCCTGTGCCAGAGTCTGTCCGACCCAGGCCATCAGTCTGGAGGAAAAGGATGCGGTAAGGATCATCTGGAACAAGCAGTTTGAAATGATTGCCTGTAAACGATGCGGGAAATACTATGCCACCCAAGAGGAACTGGAATATCTAAAAGAACGCAGCGCATACGGGCAGGATAATTTATGTGAGTCCTGCCGTAAAAAAAACCTGGCCATCAATATGAAGAACTTTAGCTAGCTTTTTACCGGGTTCAATAATTGTAACAGCTATGTTACACTAAAAAGAGCAAGGATCGTTTTAGAATCATAGCAGATTACTGAAAGGATCGGTGGCCCGGTGGCTAAGCAGGTACCTGTTGTCAATGCCCATTTTTATTGGGAACAGTTTATAAACAAGGGAGAACTGTTTGAAAGCAGACTTCGCCCTATGGTTGCAGCTTCATGGAGGAGATGTGCTGCATACAAGGTCGATCCTTTTGACGGCAGAAGCCATTATGTTCTGCCGGCTAATGAACTGAGAAGAACGCTGAAAAAAGCTGAAGACCTGATCAATATTGCCCTGCCTTTTATGCAGGAGCTGGAAAGTTATGTAGCAGGCTCCGGTTTCTTGGTCATGCTGACCGATAACCGGGGCTTTATTTTGGAAGCACTTGGTGATGAAGAAGCTTTAGAACGGGGCCGGGAAATAAACTTTGTCAAAGGGGCTTCCTGGACTGAAGAGCAGGTGGGAACCAATGCGATCGGGACTGCATTGGTGGAAAAAGCACCTGTTCAGATCAATAGTTGTGAGCACTATTGTCAATCACACCATGTCTGGACCTGTTCTGCTGCACCCATTTTCAATGAGAAGGGAAATATGATCGGGGTACTGAATATGTC
>DBRM01000012.1:3339-3476 GCA_002305965.1 Syntrophomonas sp. UBA1368 | reverse complement strand
GTTACCGCCATTGCCTATCAAATGCGGGTTTATGAGCAGAACCGCCAGCTGGATACGATCAATCGACAGATGAGGAATATCTTTAACACCATATCTGACGGCATCATGATCATTGACACCGCAGGAAATGTTGTCCA
>DBRM01000012.1:1165-3211 GCA_002305965.1 Syntrophomonas sp. UBA1368 | reverse complement strand
AGTTTATTCAACCATATCAGCGGAGCCCATGCCAGTTTCAGTTTTCAGGATATTATCGGGCAGAATCCATTGCTGCTGCAAGCGATCCAAACAGCGACCCTGGCGGCGGATAAACGCAGCAATATATTATTGCAGGGAGAAAGCGGTACCGGCAAGGAATTGTTTGCCCAGGCGATCCACAATGCCAGCCCCAGGAGAAACGGGCCCTTTATAGCAGTAAACTGCGGGGCGATCCCCCGTGAACTTCTGGGAAGTGAACTTTTCGGTTATGTGGAAGGCGCTTTTACCGGGGCCAGAAAAGGCGGCAGGACGGGCAAGTTTGAATTAGCCTCCGGAGGAACGCTGTTTTTGGACGAAATTGCGGAGATGCCTTTAGGCAAGCAGGTTTCACTGCTGCGGGCCGTGCAGGAGAAAAAAATCACACGGATCGGGGATGACAAGATCATTCCGGTTGATGTGAGGATCATTTGTGCCACAAACAAGGATTTAAAAAAAGAAGTTGAAAAAGGCAACTTCAGACAGGATCTATATTACCGGCTCAATGTGATCAGTATCAAACTTCCGCCTTTAAGAGAGAGAAGAGAAGATATCCCGCTGCAATTCAATTATATGCTCAAAGAAAGCAGTGAGAAAATGCATATTAAAGTCCCCCGTATCCAGCCCGGGGTATTGGACTACCTGATTCATTATGACTGGCCGGGGAATGTGCGCGAATTGCAGAACGTTGTTGAACGAATGCTGAATATTTGTGACGGCGGTGAGATTTCCACCCAACACCTGCCGGCCGAGATTCTCCAGTATGAGCCGGGGTCGGCAGAGAAAACCATAAGCAACGGGTCTGATTTGAATGTGGACAAACGACGGGAAATGAAGAAACAATCAAAAGCCCGGCGGGAAAAACAACAGATCATCGAGCTGCTTGATAAATATGGCGGCAATATCACCCGGGTGGCAGAAGAAATGGAAGTGGCACGTAACACGGTTTACCGGAAAATGAAACAGTATGGCATTGAATAAAGAATGGATCATTTTTCATTGATTATGAGTAACAAAAGCCCCCATACCGCAATCGAGCAGAACAAAGGGTTTGACCTTTTATGATACCCGCAAAGGTTTTAGTTTCGATGAACCAGCAAGGAGGGGAAAAGTATGTCCATCAAAACCGGCCGGGCAGATAGGGCTGCCCAAATCAAGCTGGACCGAACAAAATGTAACGATTGCGGACTATGTGCTGAGGTGTGCAAAGGTGCCCCCCTTTATATGGTGGAGGGGAAACTGGTCATCGATGAACCACGCTTTTTTGGCTGCATCGGATGCGGCCATTGCATGTGTGTATGTCTTCAGGAATGTATAACCATAACCGGACGTGACATGCATGCTGAAGATCTGATACCGATCCCGGAAAAAGCCTTTCGGGCAAACTATGAACAGCTCTACTCTCTCTTGTTATCACGCCGCAGTGTCAGGAGCTTCCGGGAGCGTATAGTGGATCCTGAAGTCATCAACAAGATCGTTGATGCCGTATCCACAGCACCAATGGGTCTGCCGCCCAGCGATGTGGAGATCCTCATCTTTAATTCGCGAAAAAAAGTACAGGAATTTGCCGATGATATAACTCAGGTGATGAAGCGGTCGAGATGGCTGTTTTCACCGCTGGTCAATTTTCTGCTGAGACCTTTTGCCGGCAAAGAATATTTAGAATCAGTGGAGTCCTTTATCCGGCCGACCCTGGATATTTTTACGACTGAAAGAGCCAAAGGCAATGATTATCTTTTCTATGACGCGCCCCTGGCCATGTATTTTCACAGCTCACCCTATGCGGACCCGGCTGATTCGCTGATAGCCGCCGCCTATGCCATGCTGGCTGCTGAGTCGCTGGGATTGGGAAGCTGCATGATCGGTACGCCGGCCCATTTTATCAAGTACAGTAAGAAAATCAAACAGAAGTATAAGCTGCCCCCCAAAAATCAGCCAGGCATTGTGGTCATCTTTGGTTATCCCCGTATCAAATATAGCAAAGCTGTGAAAAGACGGCTGGCAAAAGTC
>DBRM01000012.1:0-1007 GCA_002305965.1 Syntrophomonas sp. UBA1368 | reverse complement strand
GATGGGCATTCTTGCCGTAAGCCCTGAACACATAGGGCATGATGACTGCATTGGCCAGCCCGTGAGGTACCTGATAAAACCCGCCCAGTGTATGTGCGATCGCATGTACCCAGCCGACATAGGCTCTGGTGAACGCCAGCCCTGCGTGATAGGATGCCTCCTGCATGTTGGTTCTGGCTTCGATATCTTCTCCCTGTTGGTAGGCTTTCAGGATATTAGCAAAGATCAACTTCACGGCCGTGAGGGCCTCTTGCTTTGTTTTGGCGGTATTGGCCTTGCCGATATATGCCTCAACGGCATGGCAGAGTGCGTCCATTCCGGTGGTGGCAGTGATGTACGGCGGCAGTTTTAGGGTGAGCGACGGGTCGAGAACCGCGGCATAAGGTATGAGCGCCGGATCGTTGATCGGGTATTTGTGATGGGTTACGCTGTCTGTGATCACGGCTGCCAGTGTAGTTTCGCTGGCCGTCCCGGACGTAGTGGGCACCGCAAACAATGGCGGCAGCTTACGGCCAACTTTCAGCATACCTCTCATTTTGGTCACAGGCCTCTTCGGTCTGGCAATACGTGCCCCTGTGATCTTCGCACAATCCATCGGCGAGCCGCCGCCTACGGCGATGATGCCAGTGCAGCCGTTGTCATGATAAAGCTTCACACATGTTTCCACATTGTCAATAGTAGGGTTGGGAACCACACCATCAAATAGTGTGTATTTTATGCCTTTTGCCACAAGTTCTGCAAGCATCGGCTCAAGCAGGCCCGCTTGCATCAATCCCTGGTCGGTTACCACCAGCACATTGTTGATACCCATATTTTTGATATAGTCCGGCAGCTCTGTAAATTTACCCACGCCCTTAAGCAAATAAGGCTGGCGCCAAGGTAAAAAGAAAGCGGCGACATATGCGACCTTCTGACAAATGCGGTAATAGGGCCTCTTGAAAATATCCATAACCTATACCTCCCAACATATACCTATTCATCGTACGTAATACATGAGACAGCCGCTG
>DBRM01000029.1:67348-76348 GCA_002305965.1 Syntrophomonas sp. UBA1368 | reverse complement strand
ATGTTTAACCTTAGGCCAATATTATAAGTCGGGAAAAGTTTTTTGCGGTCATCCTTCCAATAATATTGTATTAATAGTAAATTTTGTAGACGGTAAAGATATTTTATCATATTTATTAATATTTTGCATTGTATTTTTTAGGCTTATGAAAAATATGCGCCGCTTACCTTTTATTCTGCATCTTTTATGCTAAAATAAAGCCATCTTTTAATGCAAAATTTTGGGGGGGCTGGGAATGTCATTGGACTTGATCCGATATTATTTTTATCTGGAAGAAGATGCGGATTCTATTGCTGTATTCCAATCTGAACTGAAAAAGCATGATATTTTTTACCAGTCGTCCTCCGGTAAAATTGATGAGAAAAATTTACCTGACAAGAGTTATTTCCTGCAATTTAAGAATAACAATATCAATATTTTAGTGGTTCGCCTGTCCTCAGAAAGCAGCGAAAGCTTACTGCAAAATCTTGAGACTTCTTCCCTGCTTACAACTGATAATCTCCTGGGCAAAGTTACGGTGTGGGCAGCTTATGGTGAAGATTACGCAGAAATGAAAACCGCTTTGTTCAAGAATAAAAAAGAAGCCATCCAGATTAAAATGATCAATGGACGATTATCAAGAATGGCATTATACTGGCCCCGAGGACATGCTCAGTATCTTTGTGTAATGACCCAAAAAGACGAAATCTGTGAAAAATTTCTGATCTCCGGCTTGCCCGTGATCGAGGCAGGTCTGCTGCAGTTGAATCTAATTGACAAGCTATATCGGGAACGGCATCTGACCATCGATAAACAGACCAAAAATCTCGACAAAGGTTTGAGCATCATTTTACACACTGATCTGGTGGCCCGCCAAAGCCAGCTTAAGCAAGTGGATGAATTGGAATCACAATTAAATGAATTGGCCAAATCATATGGGATTACTGCCGGCAATAAAAATGTCATTTCGGAAGGAATCAATAAAATCAAACCAGAGATTGAAAGTATCACCCGGCAGTTGGAGGAAGAAAAAGCCTTGCTGCTCAGTCCCGAAGCCATTACCAAATATTTGGAACCTTTTCAATTACGTCTGGAGAGCTTATTCAGTTCTTCTGAAAATCTGGACATATCCATGCAAAATCATCAGGCTGCCATCGATGTTGTGGAAAGTAAAATTCAGATCATGAACAGCCGGCAAAATATTGCCACCCAGGAGAAAATCAGGGATCTGCTGGAATTAAACGCTACCATGCAAAGACAAAGCTTAATTTTCCAAATTTCTGCTGCTGCCATTGAGTTTATCGTTATTGCTTATTACAGTCATTCTTTATGGAAAGCTATGGCTGTTGATGCCTATCATGCAATTCCCGGCTGGATACAATTGATATTTGTTGTTCTATTCTCCGGGAATGTGGTTTATTGTACACACCTGGTCGGAGAATATATACAGGATAAAAAAGATGAGCATGTCAAAAAGAGCTTGCTCATCTCATTAATACCTCTTTTGATTATATTTATCATCGTTTTGGTAAGCAGTTTTCTATTGGGCAGCAACGCTGCGCATTGATCAATCATTAATTGCTCATTAATTTCAAAGCTTTTAATCTTTCCGAAAGTTTTTTATAATGGGCATCTTCCTCCAGGGCTAACTGTTCAAACAGCAGCCTGGTTTCATTATCTTCCGCAACTTCTGCCAGTTCCCGGTATTTACTGGCTGCTTTTATTTCTTCATTAATGGCCAGTTTCATGGCTTCAATAACTGACATGTCTTTCCCCTCTTCCATGGCAAGATGTATTTTCTAAAAATTCTACCATACCCCTGACAACTCTACTACAAAAAACTGGCATTCATTTGCTTATTCAAAGTTAACCAACTGATTATTTATTCTATTTTATTGGTTGGCAGCCAGATTTTCATATCCTGGGCTGCTTTGATCAAATCGTCCCTGAAGTCAGGATGTGCGATTTCAATGATTGATTCGGCTCTCTGCCAGGTAGATTTTCCTTTAAATTGAGCGATCCCATATTCCGTAACAATATACTGATTCATGGATCTCGGCACGGTTACCACTGACCCCGGTGACAAAGTCGGTTTTATCCGTGAATGCATCTTCCCTTCCTTATCTGTATATGTCGAGCTCATGCAAATCAATCCTTTCCCTCCATGGGAATTAAAAGCCCCTGCAATAAAATCCAACTGCCCGCCGGTACCGGAAATTTGTCTGGTGCCGGCTGTTTCAGAACATACCTGGGTAAACAGATCAACTTCCAGGCAGTTGTTTATGGCTATCACTTTGTCATTGAGGGCAATAATACGCGGATCATTGGTATAATTGGCCGGGTAAGAAGCACAAAACGGATTGTTATCCAAAAACTCATATACTTTGTTGGTACCCATGGCAAAAGTATATGCCATCTTATATTTGTCGATGGTTTTCCTTGCTCCGGTAATCATGCCCTGGTTATATAGATCAACATAGGAATCAACCAGCATTTCTGTATGAACGCCCAGATCTTTGAGGTCGCTTTGTGCGATCAAGGCTCCGACGGCATTAGGCAGCCCGCCAATACCCAGCTGCAGGCAACATCCATCTTCTATTTCCTGCATGATGATCTGAGCGATCTTCTGATCCGTTTCGGTGGTATGCACCGGAGGAAGCTGTATAAGCGGGCGGTTGCCGCCTTCTACGATATAATCCACGGATGATAAGTGGATGGATTCCTGATTGCCGCCCAGACACAATGGAACCGATTCATTGACTTCTAAAACAATGATTTTACTTTTTTCCATCGCAGCTGGAGTAACGGAATTTGAGGGACCTAAATTAAAAAACCCGCGGGCATCCATGGGCCCTACCATGACAAAGGCTACATCTACATCAATATACTTTTTAATAGACCTGGGACCTTGATGGTAAGTAAAAGGAACATAATTACACAGGTCTTTATCATGTAAATATCTGGACACAGCGCTGAAATGATAATCTTCCATGATAAAATGCCTGCGTTCGGGATCAGCAGCAACTGGTTTCGGAACCTGGGTAAAGCTTACACTTCTGATAGTCACATTCTCCAGTTCGTCAATGCGCTTGGACAAAGCTTCATCCAAAGCATCGGGAAACATTGCAAACTCACTGTATTGCACAAAATCTCCTGATTTAACCAATTTGGCTGCTTGTTCCGCTGTGATCAATTTTTGCTGGTACTGCCACTGAATAATATCTGTCATGAATACTCCTCCTATTTTATAACTCTGTACAACAAATTCTGATAAATGGTGCTGTTAGCTTAGTATATCTGACCTTCCTTCATCCTCTTTCCCTTTTCATAATAACATGTTATAGTCCTTTGTGAAACTTTTCTTTAATTTTTGCAATTCGTTGAATATTAGAATTATCTAATCTTATTTTCGCGCTTCTTTGATGGCAGTTTTTATCTCTTTCTCCGTTATATTATCAGTGATAACACAATTACCTATCCCGCATGGCAATACAAAATTCATCTTATTGTCTTTTACCTTTTTGTCCCGCTGCATGACAGAGATCACATCGTCAGTGTCAAAGTCCGGAAACCTTATGTTTAGAGAAAAACTGGCCAATAGGTTTTTGACCCGCCTCAGGTCCCTGGATGACATCAGACCTAGTATGACCGACAAGTGGGCAGCGGTTGCCATCCCTATTGCCACTGCTTCCCCATGGCGGTAAATTTTATAATCTCCCAATTTCTCTACAGCATGTCCAAAGGTATGACCTAAATTTAATATTGCTCTTTTTCCCTGTTCGGTTTCATCCTCTGCTACGATTTCGCTTTTTATCTCACAGGAACGATAAATGATTTTTTGCAGACAGTTTTCTTCCTGCTGCATGATATTTGAAACTTCTGCTTCCAAAAAAGTGAAAAAGCTCTCATCATAAATGAGGCCATATTTTATTATTTCTCCCATCGCGCTTAAATAATCCCGCCTGTTCAGAGTTTTTAACACACCTGAATCAATGATGACCAATCGTGGCTGATGGAAAGCTCCCAGGAGGTTTTTTCCCTGCAGATGATTGACTGCTACTTTTCCGCCCACACTGCTATCCACCTGCGCCAACAGGGTCGTAGGTATCTGGACAAAATCGATCCCCCGCTGATAAATTGCTGCCACAAAACCTGCCAGGTCTCCTACAACTCCGCCTCCCAGCGCCATTATCAGACTTGAACGTTCTACTCTCCCCTTCACGGCTTCATCGACTATGCCCAGAACTTCCTGCATATTTTTATACTCTTCTCCATCGGGCATCAATGCACAAGCAACTTCCAAGCCGCTTTTGGCAAGTGATTGTGTACAAATTTCACCGTATAAACCATATACGGTGGGATTGCTGACCAATAGAATTTTACGTCCAGGGGTGATGGACTTTATCATTTCACCAGCCTGTCCTAACAGATTGGAACCAATAAGAATATCATAACTGCGCGGCCCCAGATCAACAGTTAAAGTTGGCATGAAGGGATCCCTCACTTTCAGATTTGAAACCTTATGAACGGCTCTGGTTTTTGACCAAGACTATTATTTCTTTAACGATGGTGTCCAGATCTTTGCCGCTGGTATCGATGCGGTAATCTGCTTTATGGTAGAAGGGAGTTCGAGCGGCCAGCATTTCCTTTATGTCTTCAACAGTCATATTTTTTTTTAAGAGAGGACGGGTCCCCTTCTTTCGGTTTACCCGTGCGAATATATCTTCCGGATTTGCTTCCAGGCAAATGATGAGGCCATTTTCCCGAAAGGTATCAATATTACTTTCCTGAAGCACAGTTCCTCCGCCGGTGGCGATCACCAGGTTTTCTTTTTTTGCTAATTTTGCAGCCATCAGGCTTTCTTCTGAACGAAACCTGATTTCCCCATAGCGTTTGAAAATCTGGCTGATAGTCATGCCGGTTACTTTTTCGATCTCTTTATCCAGATCTACAAATTGCATTTTTAACCGTTCAGCCAATTTCATGCCGACAGTGCTCTTGCCAGCGCCCATAAAACCTGTTAATACTATATTTTTCGCCATTGCCACACCTTTTGTAAATATTTCCGATAACTTTTATAGTTTTGCTGCATTTGCATCAAATTGTCTCCGCCCAACTGCTCCATCAATGCTTCAGCAATTCCGTAGGCTAACATCGCTTCTCCTACAACCGCCGCAGCAGGAACCGCACATACATCAGACCGTTCAACAGTTGCTTTTTCTTCCTGCCATAATGAAGTATTCACACTTTGCAGTGGTTTATATAAAGTGGGTATCGGTTTCATATGAACCCGGGCCAGAATCGTTTCCCCATTACTGATTCCCCCTTCTATTCCGCCGGCACGGTTGGTAGTACGGTAAATACCCTTTTCATTGTTATAATGCATTTCATCATGCACCATAGATCCTGGCAAAGCCGCATTCATGGCTCCATCACCTATCTCTACCGCTTTGATGGCAGGTATACTCATCAAAAGGGCTGCCAGTCGTGCGTCCAAACGCCGATCAAAGCTTATATGGCTCCCCAGTCCGGGTGTCACTCCGATCGCCCCCAGTTCAAATACGCCTCCCAGAGACTCTCCCTGCTGGCGTGCCGCATCTATCAGCTTGATCATTTCCTTTTCCCGGCCTAAATCAGTACATCCAATTTGTGATTTGCCTGCCAGCTCTTTAAACTTCTTCAATGATTCTCTTTCCGGCCGGAAGGCTTTACATGTAAGTCCGCCAATCGCAACAACTTCACTATAAATATATATGCCAAACTGCAGCAATAGTTGCTTAAAAATTGCTCCAGCCGCTGTTCGAACGGCTGTTTCCCTGGCTGATGCGCGTTCTAAAATATTGCGCATATCTTCATGGTTATATTTGATGGCTCCAGCCAAATCTGCATGCCCCGGGCGGGGACGGGTAACCTTCCTGTCATTGGCCGAAGCTAAAGGACCGATATCCATTATCCCCTGCCAATTCTCATGATCTTTATTGGCAATAAAAAAACTGACCGGGCTGCCTAAAGTTTTACCGTCTCTCACCCCGGATAGAATCTCAACAGTATCTGTTTCTATGTTCATGCGCCCGCCGCGTCCATATCCCTGCTGCCTTCTATTAAGCTCTGCATTGATCTCCGTTTCATTGATCGCAAGTCCTGCCGGCAGCCCTTCGATAATACCTACCAGACCCTTGCCATGTGATTCTCCTGCAGAAGTAAATTCCAGCACTTTCTTCCTCCTATTTTTTCTTGATATATCCGCCGCTGAATTTTTTTGGTTCCATCATCACTACAAAAGCATGAGGACACCGGTTGAAAATATGCTCGGCCACCGCTTTGACTGTATTGCGCTTGACAATAATATTTAACATCAGCTTGGGCCCGGTTTTTCCACTTGCCTGCCAGGTGGTTACCGGGTATCCGTCTTCCCTCAACTCATCAATCAGGCCGAATTCCTCGGCATCTATCGTAACCTGGATGCCCCGGTACCCGAGAGCCAATTTTTCTTCGATAATACTGCCCGATAAAACACCCATGGCAAAGCCGGCACAAAATATCACCAATTTGACCGGATTATCCAAAGAACCGATCACCATACCCAGAGCAGTTGTATAGACCATGATCTCAACAAAACCGATGGCCGCTGCCGGCACCCGATCCCCACGGATTATAAAAATCATACGGATCGTTCCTAAAGTCACGTCTATGACGCGGGCAGAAAAGATGAATAATAATTCCAAAATCATTGTAAGATCCATGTTCACACCCCTTTTTCCCAGCTGGCCGGCGGACTATCATCCACTCTTATTCTGGCTGCAGCCGGATTTAAGATAATGTAAATTTTCCTATTATATTTATTGCTTAATGTAATTGTTCCACCGGAACTTGGTGCTCCCGAAGCGGAAAAGGTACAAGCCGGTACAGTACCGATCTTTTTTGTAAAAGTTGTCCTGCCTATATAGCGGATATCTTTATTTAAGTATTGCATAGATTCTCCGCTTACGCGATAACAATTGCTGTCCGGGTAAAATAAAACCGATTTGGGTTTGCTTGAATAGATCGCTTCCTGCCTTGCTCCTCTTAATGTAGCCGCAAGTTGGTCCGCATCTGCTTTCAGCAGCCAGTTCTGTTGGGTACGATCCAGCACAGGGATCGCTAAACAAAGAAGAATCGCAGCCAGTACCAGAACCAGCACGATTTCAATTAATGTTACGCCTTTTTCCTTCGAGTTGATTGGTAACCACTTCCTTCATGAAGGCCAAAGGAGGGGTGATTCCCAGTAGTATTTCCAAAGTCAGTGCTCCTTGATGAATAAACATTGCTGCGCCATTAATTGTTTTCAGCCCCCGTTCCCTGCCTAATTGTAAAAAACGGGTTTCAATGGGATTGTAGATCAAATCACAGATCACTGCATTATTTTTAGCAGCGGCCAATGAATCCACCGGTGACTTAGATATTTGCGGCATCATTCCCACCGGTGAACAATTAATAATCAGGTCGGCCTCAGCAGCAGCCGCTTCAAAGTTATCCGGGGTCATAAGCCGTGAATGGGTAGTGCAGTTTGAAACATTTTCAATAAACATTGCCAAATCATCTGCCCGGTTTACTTCAATATCGAGGATCTCCAACATCCGGCAGCCGCTTCTGGCCAGATTATAAGCCACCGAACGGGCTGCCCCCCCTGCTCCAATGATTACGGTATGTTCCCCTGACTCTACGCCTGCCTCCTTCAAAGCACGCAGAAAACCTTGTCCATCAGTATTGTAGCCGGTCAGTCGTCCTTGCTCATTTTTTATGCAGTTTACTGCCTGACAGGCCTCTGCCTCCTCAGATAATACATCAAGATATGGAATCACCTCCGTCTTATACGGTATGGTAACATTGACACCGGTAAATCCAAGAACCTTCAACGCATCCAGCGCTTTTTCCAGGCTGCCCGCAGCTATTTCCAAAGGAAGATACAGGCAATTCAAACCCAGGTGATCGAACACCGCATTATGCATCAGCGGCGACAGGCTTTGGGTCAGAGGATTTCCTATTACCCCCAGCAAACATGTTTCAAGATTGATGGTCATGGAAAAACACCCCGTAAAAAATTAGCGAATGCTGCACATTCGCTTAGACAAATTATGTCATTTAAAGATTTAATTTTCAAGTCAGGGAAATAGCCGACTCTGAAACTCATAAAAGACCTCGCTGGAAATCGACGAATCTTGCGGATCGTAACTGCGTTCCCAAAAGCGGACTTTATTGCTGCGGTCAGCAAGTAAGATGGAAGTCGAGCGGGTACCGTAATCAGCACTCACAATAAAAACCGGGGCCAGCCATCTTTCCATCTCCAGCCCGACTCCGGTATCAGGCAGATCCTGGTCTGCAGGAATATCCCGGTTTTTCATCAAAACGAACAAATCTTCCACATTGATATCTTCCTGGTTTAAAATACCGGCCAGTTCGTGGACACCTTTGGTTACTTTCGGCCAGGGTACATCCAGCAGACTGTTGCTTACAGCATGAAGCCCTTTATCAATTTTCCTGATCTTTTTTACCCGGTTGGAATAATAATAAAGTTCATCAATCGTGCCGGCCAGAAGATTAAAGCCGTTATATTGCTCTCCGCCCTCCGGCAGGTTGTCCAAATAAGCAGCCGGCGAAAGATCGTTTATTAAATAATCCCGCACCAAATGTCCCCGGGACGGAGCTTGCGGTTTCACATTCTGCGGATCCCGGTAATTCGTCAGGGCAGCAAAACGACCCTGGCGGGTAACTCCCATCCAGGTGCCCCCTTCCTTGATATCCTTTCCCGCCAGGACATCCGGTTGACCCTTCCAAAAACCTGCCGGAGCTGCAGGACGTTGATAGAATTCATCCCGGTTTGCCGCCACTACCAGTTTATAGCGCGGGTGAAAATCCATGGCTAAAAGAATCAAACACATAGTTCCTCCTCAAAACTGATCAGCCTGAATGCTTCTTGATCTGTTTCATAACGAAATACTCCATTAAGCGGGATATTTTTGTTCCAAAGAATTCTCGCCGGGC
>DBRM01000029.1:60967-67250 GCA_002305965.1 Syntrophomonas sp. UBA1368 | reverse complement strand
TCCACCCTTTTTGCACCATTATTTGATATAATGCAGGCCTTAAATCCCTCTGCCTTTATTTTTGCAAACCACTCCGCAACTTCTGCTGTAATTTCATTGCTGTTCCATTCGGTTACAGTATTGTCCAAATCGAGGATAAAAGCACGTTTCCCTGCCGTCTTTAGCTCCAATAAAGGAATATCAGCCAAAGAAACGACAAACAGATCCGGGTACAAAATTTTAAACATAAGCACCCCCGGTAAAAAAATAATTTATTGCTCTCCTATCGCCATTTGCTCAGCAACCAATGTTCTTAATGCAGCAGCCGATAATTCTGGTGCGGCAGGGTTGATAAAATACCCTGTAGCGATTTCCACCCCCGCATTAACCAGCAGACGGGGGTTGATTTCCAGATGCCAGTGGTACCCTTCCTGATGAGGTACATTAACCGGTGCTGTATTGATTATCATATTATAAGATGGATCATGTAAACCATCAATCATAGCAGCAATGGTTTTTTTAGCAAGCAAGGCAGCTTCCTTAAGTTCTTCTGCATTGATATCTCCAAAATGACTTTCATGCTGCTTAGGTATGATCCAGCTTTCATAAGGAAAGCGAGAAGCATAAGGGCAGATAATGATAAAATGTTTTCCTTCAAAAACCACTCTTTCCTGTTTATTGATCTCAGCTTCAATCATTTCACATATCATACAGCGGTGGTGTTCTTCATAGTATTTGATCATGGCAGTTTTATTCTGCGGTACGATCGGCACAGCAACGATTTGGCTGTGACTATGTTCCAAAGAGGCACCGGCAAAAAGTCCCCGGTTTTTATAAATCTGAATGTATTTTATACGTTCATCATTGACCAGGTCATTGTAACGCAGCTGCATCATTTTAAAGACCGACTCGATCCTTTCCAAGGATAATTGGTGGAACTCCTGGCCGTGAAGCGGTGTCTCGATCAGTACCTCATGCTGGCCGAATCCATTTCCATGCTCAAAAATTCCCTGCCTCTGCATATCCAGTTCACCATTCATGTCCAAAGCAGAAAACTTATTCAAAATGGCTCTTACGGTCCATCCAGGTTTATTGGGCTGTGTGCCGTCTTTTCTGAAAGCGGCTATCTCATCCGTTGTCACTGCTTCATTGCCTTCGCAGAAAGGGCAATGCGCATTATAACCAGGCACAGGCTTACTTTCATCCGCAGTCAGTTTTTTCACCGGAAAATCACGTGGTTTCAAAACGAATTCAGTGGCAGTGATCACCCAATTATCTCTTATGATATCTTTGCGAATTTCATGCATAAATGGTTCACCTACTTTCATAGATTCTGTCCGAATTACTCATTAAATAATAACATTCCAGTCCTATAAGCTTTTTTCCTTTTTCGTTATATTATTATTCAAATCATAAGAAATAACAGATTGTATAAGTGGAATCTGCTATCAAATCAGGATATGACCTAAAAAGAAAAAACCTTCCGGTTAGAAGGTTTTTTGAGCAACTTTCATAGTCTTTATGATAATTCCTGTTTAAAGATTAATCATCAGACCGCCCACACCGGCATAGGTCCCCAGTGTAGCTCCCATTTCAGCAATGATGATCTCTTCTTGAGGTTGAAACCTGTCCATGACCATACCCGCTAATTTTGCGGCATCCTCGGGGTAACTGACATGACTGATGCCAATAAGTCTTTCGCCTGCTGCACTTCCCAGCAATTCCCCTAAAATATCCACCATTCTTTGCATGGCCTTTTTTCTTCCTCTGACTTTTTCCACTACCACAGGGATCCCCTGATCGTTCCCCCTTAACACAGGCTTAATATTAAGCAGCGTACCGGCCATCCCCTGAAAACTGCTGAGACGTCCTCCTTTTACTACGTTTTCCAAAGTATCCAGAGTGAACAGCACTTCTCTTGCTGCCCTCATCTCAGTAAGTTGTTCGATAATTTTGTCAGCCTTAAACCCCTGGGCAGCCAAACGCGCTGCCTTGATGGCAGCAATGCCTGTCCCCAGGGAAGCAGTCAAAGTATCAAACACCTTGACATGATTGCTGCCCAGCATATCCCTGGCCATTAGCGCAATCTGATAAGTGCTGCTAAGACCGGAAGATAGACTTACATAAATAACTTCACCCGTTTCCTTAAGCCCTCTTTCAAAACTGGAAATGAAGGTTTGGGGATCAGGGGCGGAAGTCTTCGGCAATGTTTTGGAACGCAGCATTTTTTCCACAAATAATGCCGGGCTGATCTCAACCCGGTCCAAATAAGTTTCCTTGTCATCAAAAGTTACTTTTAGAGGGATCATATCGATATGGTATTGTTGCAGCAATTCTGCCGGTAAATCGCTGGAAGAATCTGTTATTATTCTTACACTCACAAGATCACCTCTCATAATTTAGTTCGTAATTACTAATATTCTACCGAATCTTTCCTTTTTACTCAAGTTTTTGTTTTAATTTAGCTTCATTACCGATTATTGCCATATTATAATCATTTATACTTCAGCGTATATCTCTTTAATTAACTTTTTCAGCGCCCGCTTTTCAATCCGGGATACATAGGAACGCGAAATACCAAGTTTTTTAGCTATTTCCCGCTGTGTTTCTTTTAGTCCGTCATATAAACCGTATCGCATCTCAATCACCTGGCGCTCTCTTTTAGTTAATATATCGATCTTACCGCGTATCTTCTCTTCCTGCAGTTTGGCCTCAACAAACTCAACGATTTCATTATCAGTAGTCAGAACATCAATCAGTGATATTTCGTTGCCTTCCTTGTCGTATCCGATCGGGTCGTATAAAGAAACTTCCTTTTTCAATTTTTTGATATTACGTAAATGCATCAAGACTTCGTTTTCAATACAGCGGGCAGCATAGGTAGCCAGTCTGACACCCTTTTCCTCGTTATAGGTTTTAATGGCTTTGATCAGACCGATGGTACCAATTGAAATCAAATCCTCCATATCTTCGCCGCTGCTTTCGTATTTACGCACTACATGAGCAACCAGTCTTAGATTATGTTCGATCAGACAATTGCGCGCTTCTTCACTCCCCGTTTTCAACAGATCCAGGTATTTTTTCTCTTCCGCTTCCTCCAGGGGCTGCGGAAATACCTGATTGTTCAAATAGGCGAAAAGAAACAAAGTCCCGTTGAGAATGGCGGTAAATGCCAGTATCCATCCCAGGACAGCCACGGTGACCACCTCCATAAAAATTTGGCGCTTAATACTTTATGAAGGCACATGTCAAATAGTGACTACTTTTGACAGGTATTTTATATCATCACAGGTATTCCTTGTCAGGAAACGATTATCTTATTTACGAAAAAGTGCCCAATCATTATGTGTGATCAAGCACTTTTTTGTTTAAACGAAAACCCAGACTGCTACGTTGTCTTCTTTTCATTGAATAAACCCATTTATTTAAATTGTCTTTATATTGTATTTAATAATGTATTTAGGGATGCCTCTTCCTTCGTACCCCCTAAGGGCGAAACCGGTTCAAGTGTTGTCCTGGAGAACAACACTGGTGTAGTAGCAGAAGACAACACTTGTGTAGTAGCAGAAGACAACACTTGTGTGGTAGTAGAAGACAACACTTATGTGGCAGTAGAAGACAACACTGGTGTAGTAGCAGAAGACAACACTTGTGTGACAGTAGAAGACAACGATACTGGTCTAAAATGACAACTGTGGCAAGAGCACCACAGTTGTCATTTCAAACCTTTATGTTTTATTGGATCCGGTTGGTTCGGCGCCAGATCTTCATTTCATCAGCCGCTTTGATCAGGTCATCTCTGAACTCTGGATGAGCCAGATTTATCAATGCTTCTGCCCGCTGATAGGTGGATAAGCCTTTGAACTGGGCAATGCCGTATTCAGTGGCGATGTACTGCACCAAGGAACGCGGCAGAGTGACGATGGTTCCTGAAGCTAAGGTGGGAACGATCCGGGATCGCAGATTGCCTTCCTTATCTGTATAGGTTGAATTCAGACAAATAATGCCTTTGCCGCCGTGTGAATTAAAAGCTCCCATGATGAAATCCAACTGTCCTCCGGTACCGGCAACATGTCTTGTCCCTATGCTTTCAGATGCCACCTGGGAAAACAGATCGATCTCCAGGGCATTGTTTATTGCCACGACTTTATCGTTTAAGGCGATGATACGCGGATCATTGGTGTAGTTGACCGGATAAATAGCGCAAACCGGATTGTTATGTAAAAAATCGTAAAGCTTTTGGGAGCCAAGCGCAAACGTATACACCATTTTGTTTTTATCAATGGTCTTTTTGGCGCCGGTGATCAGTCCCTTTTCGTACAGATCCACACAGGAATCCATCATCATCTCACTGTGAAAACCCAAATCCTTTAAGTCGCTTTCAGCGATCAAATTTCCAACTGCATTGGGAAGTCCCCCGATCCCTAACTGCAGGCAGGCTCCGTCTTCGATTTCCTTGATCAGTATTTTGGCGATGGCTTCTTCGGTCTCGGTAGGCACAATAGGGGGCAGCTGCCTCAGCGGCGTATTGTTTCCCTCGACGATATAATCGATCTGCGTTATATGGATCGATTCCTGATTGCCTCCCAGACAAGTAGGTACGGTATTATTTACTTCAACGATCTTTAACTTGGTTTTTTCCATAAGTGCGGGAGTGATCGAGTTGGAAGGCCCCAGATTGAAATAGCCCCTGGCATCCATGGCCCCCACACTAAAAAAGCCGACATCAATATCGTAATATTTTTTTACGATCCTGGGTCCTTGGTGGTAAGTATTGGGGATGTAATTGCAGAGATTCAAGTCATGTAATTTCCGTGAAACCAGCCCAAAATGCAGATCCATCAGCATCAGATGCTCCCGTTGCATATCCTGAAGAACCACTTGCGGCGGTGACGTAAAGCACACTCCTCCGATCTGCAGATCCTGAAGATCTTTTATTCTTTTGGCCAGTGCTTCATCCAATGCGTGAGGAAACATGGTAAATTCCCCGTAAAATATTTTGTCTCCTGATTTCACCATGGCTGCTGCTTCATCAGCAGTTATATTCTTCTGCTCATACTGCAGCTGAATAATATCATGCATTATTGTTCCTCCTTAAATTATTTGATTTGATTTTTTACGAGTTAAGTACTATTATTTTTACGAGTCAAGTACTATTATAATATATGTTTTGTAATATATTTCACAACGAATTGAAATTATTGAATGTATGCCTAATATTTTTCCAGAAAATAATTTCCTGGAAAAGAAACTGCGAAGTTTACCATTAAGGAAACTTTCTACTATTGACATTAATTCAATAGTCAGAAGCTAATATTTTAAAAAAAGAGGTTTTTTCGATGCAGGATTTCACCACATTTATTTGCTATTCTTTGAAAGCAACCATGAAAAAAGTAGAAAAACACATCGGTCAGGAACTAGAAAAATATGGGGTGAGCATGGCCCAATCTTTTGTTTTGTTTTCCCTTTTGGAAAATGACGGGGCAACACTCTCTGAAATAGGTGCCTTAGCACATATTGAAAATTCTTCACTGACCACGATGGTCGATAAGCTGGAAAAAGAGGGGCTGGTAGAAAGAAGCCTCTTTCCGCAGGATCGCCGTGTCATTCGTTTGTTTTTGACTGACGCCGGCCGCAAACTGGCTTTGGAAGTTTTATCTGCCGGTGCTGCTTTGAACCAGGAATTTGGCAACAACTTAGGTGATTTACAGTCGAATTTATTGGAAGGCTTAAAAATAGTAGCCTCAACCATCGACAATCTGAACAAAATTGAATAGGCCGTAATTGTTAAAGCGAAATTTTCGGCAATAACACATATTCTATTATTGCTGCTTTTTATATGACCTTATTCAGCTGATGAATACAGGGGCAGAAGTTTACGGGCAATCGCTTTGAAGATAGGTGCCGCCTCTGCGGCACCGGAGCGTCCTTCCTCAACCAGGACCACAATTGCCCAGCGTGGTTTGTCTGCTGGCAGGTAACCTCCGAACCAGGCATTCAAAACTTCATGTTCATCTTTAACAATACCGGTTTGACTGGTAGCTGTTTTTCCTGCAACCATTACTTCGCTTAATGCCGCACTTCTGCCGGTACCTTCACTTATACATTTTTCCATTAATTTTTGTACTGTTTGCGCAGTCTCAGCATCCAAAACTCTTTCACCCCGTCCGGTCTTATAATCCTGGCGGTTTCCTTTGCTATCGATCGTATATTTGACCAGAGAAGGGCTTTTATACCAGCCATTGTCTGCAATGGTAGCAATGAGTGAAGTAATCTGCAGTGGTGTTACCATTACCCCCTGCTG
>DBRM01000029.1:58195-60945 GCA_002305965.1 Syntrophomonas sp. UBA1368 | reverse complement strand
CTGCCGGGCATATTTTAACAAATCAGCCCGCCCAAGTTTTAAACCCGTTTCAATAAAAGCCGGATTGCATGAATTTGCAAAAGCATTATCAAAAGTGACCAGGCCGTGCCCTTCTTCTTTCCAGCATTTGATGGTGACCTGCTGATTGATCTCGATTTTCCCGTTACATAAAAACTGATCCGCCACTGACACTTTATTTTCCGACAGAGCTGCTGCTGCCAGCAGGATCTTAAAAAGGGATCCGGGATGGTAAGCATTTAACGCCCGGTTTAAAAATGGGCTGGTATCACTTCTTTGCATGGCTGGTTCTATGTCGTTCTGGTTAAAGGTCGGCCGGCTTGCCATCGCCAGTATCTCGCGGGTTTTGATGTCAAGAACCACAACTGCACCTTTTACCATACTTTGGTCGATCACTTCTTCAGTGATTTGCTGCACACGACGGTCAATGGTTAAGACCACCGAACCTTGTTCACTGGTCTGATCCTGCAGGATCTTAAACATTAACCCGTGAATTGCCATCCCTCTGGCATCCAATACGGTCACCAGCTGGTCTTCCGAACTTTGCTTCTGCAATATATCATCATATACTTTTTCCAGCCCGGCCTGGCCCTGGTAATTGCTCATATTGCTTATATAACCTGTCAAGTGTGCGCAAAATCCGTCGTTACTGTAACGTTTGCTGATGGGAGCCACTACCAGCCCCCTTGCAGAACAAAGATTGATCCTTGCGATCTGCCCGGCAGTAAGATCCATTGCTACTCTTACAAAGGGGCTTTCGTTTTTCTGCCCTTGTTTCAGTTTAGCCAATACCTGCTGGCTGCTTACGTTACCCAGAGCATAGGATAACCCATCAGCAGCCAGCTTGAGATTTTGCGGCTCAGATGTTTCCCGGGTGAATAAAAAGTAGACTGCTTCGGATGGCTGGGAACTGGTAAGGGGGATCTGATTACGATCCAGAATCTCACCCCGGGGATACTGCTTCAGCTCTATCTTCTTGGAACGCATAGCTACAGCCTGTCTGGCAAGTTCAGGCCCGCGAATCAGTTGATGGTATCCCACGGCGGCAGTCAGTACTGCGAATAAAAGCAAAAAGCTAAACATTACCTGGATCATTCTTGTACGTATCAGCAATATAAAACCCCCGGTTTTTTAATTAACATTTACCAACCGGGGGTTCTTTATGCTTTTACTCGACTATTTCAAAAGCAAATGGCAGGTTTGCCAATATGATCTTTAATTCTGCCACTGTATCTTCCGTACCGCGGATTATGATCCTTCCGGTTTGATTGTCCAGGGTTGACACAATCCCGATATGTTCATAGGCTTCGATGATTTTCGTAAGCATATCAATATTTTCCGGAGCTACTGTGCCTATGATATCACTTGTCATATGTGGTCCCTTTCTTTCTGAGAATGCTGTATGGCGGGATCTCCTGCTGCGAAGGAATAAAAACAGTTTGCTGCGGATGGCGTGCACGGTCAATTTCATTCCCATCCTGATCATAAAGGTGTTCCAGATCAAGGGGTATGCTCCTGCCGTCAGGAAGCAAAAATTCCAGGGGATCTCCCGGGCCGAAATTTGCACGTTGTTCGATCATGGCCATCTTATTGTCCGGCCGGTAACCTCTAACGATACCGCAAAACAGATCACGTCCCGGCATTTTTTCATTGGTTATATCCTGGATCATCTCCGCTTCGCCTTCAATAAAACCATTGGTAAAAGGCCTGGTTGCACTGCGCTGTAATTCCTGCATCCAGATATTCAGCTGCTCAGGAGCAAAATCCTGCCGGGTACTTAGATAATGATCTATGGCCGCGCGGTAAACACTTGCCACACTGGCAATATATAAGGGGCTCTTCATTCTTCCTTCTACCTTGAAGGCATCAACCCCCGCCTCAATTAATCGAGGAATATAGGGAAGCAGGCACAAGTCCCGGGAATTAAGTATATAACTGCCCTGTGCATCTTCATGCAGCGGGAAATATTCGCCAGGCCTCTTTTCTTCCATCAGAGCATAGGAATAACGGCAGGGATGGGCACAAGCGCCTAAATTCGCACTTCTGCCTGTCATATAATGAGAAAGCAGGCATCTTCCCGAATAACTGACACACATGGCGCCATGAACGAATACTTCAATTTCAATACCGGTTTTATGTTTGATGGCAGCGATTTCATCAATACTCAGTTCTCTGGCTAAAACGATCCTTTTCGCCCCCAGTTCCTGGTAGAAGGCTGCTGTTTCATAATTGGTAACATTCGCCTGGGTACTGATGATCAGCGGAACCTGCGGAGCATATTTCCTGGCCAAACGCAGGACACCCAAATCTGAAACAATAATACCATCCACATTTAAGGCGGCCAGTTTTTCAAAATAAGCGGGGATATCAGCCAGTTCTTTATTATGAGCGATCACATTAGCAGCAATGATGACTTTTTTCTTTAAAGCACGGGCAAAATCAAGACCGGTCCGTATTTCTTTCAGAGTGAAGTTGCCGGCATAGGCACGCAGGCTGAATTCCTTCCCTCCTAAATATACAGAATCGGCTCCGAATAAAAGCGCAGTCTTCAGTTTTTCACTATCACCGGCAGGTAACAGTAATTCCGGGCGGGGCATCATTTTTCTCCCTTATTGATTATATTTGCTGATCGCCTGCAAATGCTCAGTGAAGGTCCTGGTAAATTCGTGGGTCCCGTCTCCTCTGGAAACGTAGTAAAAGTAAGGATTATCTTCAGGATCCAAAGCGGCTTG
>DBRM01000029.1:0-58103 GCA_002305965.1 Syntrophomonas sp. UBA1368 | reverse complement strand
TTTTTCTTTCCTCAGGCACGGCTGCCTCTCTTTCGATCAGGGAAGCAACCGTCACAACTTCCAACGCACTCCAGCCCTTCTCTTTAGCCCGGGCAGCCAGCTTATCCTCCCATACTTCTGCAAACCGGCTCAGCATTATATTGATGATCCGTTCCCCGTTATCATCTGCAGTTATATTGTATGTATCAGGAAACAAGAATCCTTCCAGCCGGTTGGTCTGCCCGGCAGGGATATCCTGCAGAAAATCGAATTCATAAGGCTGGGTCAGTGCCTGCTCCCATTCATCTTCACTTAGCAGTCCATGTTTTTCCAGCAATTCTCCCATTTCTTTTAATGTGTAACCTTCGGGAATGGTAAAGGTCAAGTAGTCTACTTTGCCTTCCACGATCATTTTGGCGATTTGTTCCATGGTCTGGCTGCGGGTGAATTTATAATTTCCTGCTTTCAGCTGACTGTCAAGACCGTTCCTGCTTAAATAATTTAAAAAAACCTTCTCATTACGGATCAGATCCTGACTGCGTAATATCTCTGCGATCTGTCGTGCACCTGCATCTGAAGGTATACTCACTGCCCTAAAGGTCGTGTCGTTAATATCCACTGGCTGCTGCTGTGATACTACAAATCTCCAGGCACCAAACAATAATAAAATAAAAACCAATACCATCATGAACCATGGAAACCTGGTTTTCTTATGTATCACTTTCGTCTGCAGCATATTCTCACCTTCTGATCCCGGCTACAATTCAATGAATGTACCCGGTCATTATCTCTTTAATCCGCTATTATTATTCCCATGCTTCATTCATTGTGGGTGAGAAGTTGACTTCTTCCCCAGGCAAAGTTTCATTCTGGTTGCCACCTGGCAATTCTTCCCCGATCGGGTTCTCTTCACCGGGCAGTTCTCCTTCTACAGGTGTTTGCACAGGCACTTCCGCTGAAGGTCCAATAAATTTAATTTTATTGACTGGTCTATAGTAATCAGAGGATAACTGTTCAGTCTTTATAATTTGTCCATTTTCATCAAAAAAATTTCTGAATGCTCTGGCTTGATAACCGGTTAACCCTTGTTGTTCTATGAATTCAGTTCCCGGCGCCAGATCTGCTTTTACTTCAGTAACTTCTGTAAAGTTTATAACCCGGTCGACTACATTGGTTACACTGATATTCTGTTTATAATCAAGATGCCCGTAAATATTGACGATCAATCCTCCGCCGCCGGCAGTTGCTCTGATATATATCGGATAGTTGGTATTGTTCTTAAATTTAAAGTCCTGAATTCCATAAGCAACGGTTGCATCCCGTCCTAAAGGCACATAAGTTACGGCCAGCGAATGGTTGTGCCGTTCCGTTATCTCCATCCCGGCCAGTAAAACAGCATTATAAATCGTAGAAGAAACCTGGCAGATCCCACCGCCCAGTCCTGGTTCAAACAAGCCATTGTTGATGATCATTGCATCCTGGTAGCCATTTTGATAAGTTCTTTCCCCTACTGTACGGTTAAAGGAAAACTCTTCGCCGGCGGGAACAGCAGTACCGTTTACAGCCCGGGCAGCCAAAGCAAGATTGTGTGAACGGGCTACTTCACTGACTTTATACCAGGTGGTGAAAGAAGCCAGTTCCCCCATTTCTTTAAGCTGTTCTTCATTTACTACCGGCTCGGTTTTTTTCAGTACTATGGGAATTTGCAAAGCCGTAAACTCTTCCCACTGGGAAGGCATACCCGCAAAAGTAGCATCCACATCAACTTTTTGCCCCTGGACTCCGGGCACGATAATCAACCCGTTTTTCGCGTCCACTTCCAGGCGGGCGTTGATAAAATCCCGGTTGAGGTGGCTGCTCATTTCTTCCACGATGGACTGGATAACGGAAGGTTCATAAGATAATTTTACCGGATATTTGGTGGCCTGATGGCCGTCCATGGATAAGATCTTGCTTTTTATGCCCCGGTGACGTTCTTTTTCCCATACTTCTCCAACGATCTGAGCGGCATCCGGCTTCAGGCAAAGTTCCTTAAGGTTAATTCCATACGAATAATCGTCACTGTGAAAAGTAACTTCAGTATTTCTGGAAATTTCAAACCATTCTTCAACTCTGGCCGTGGCTTCCCGGGCATCCAGCCCGCTGACATCCACTGAAGCAATGCTTACACCCGGCAAAAACTTATCGAAATGGAAAAATACCTGATAATAATATAAGGATATGGCAACAACTGCGATAGCACCGATTGTAGTAAATATAAGCTGTTTCTGATTCAAATTCCCAGCCCCCAAATTTTTCTCCTCTGCCTTGGTTTATTATATAATATTTCTTCAGTAACTCATATAATTAAAAAAAAGGCAGCTTTAACAAGCTGCCTTTTAAACATATCAAGGTTTAAAAATCTTCGCTGTCTGCCAGTTCCTGCCAGGCATCGGCTACTTTTTCCCATTCTTCATCATCTTCTATATCACTTAAGAACTCATTACCTTCTTCGTCAATAACCACTTTCAGGATGACGACTTCAACTTCTTCGTCGTCATCTTCTTCTTCAGCAAAAGGTACTAAAACCCTGTATTTCTCATCATCGATTTCCAGCTCAGCCAGCAGTTCAAATTCGTGTTCTTCTCCTTCTTCATCAATAAGTATAAGTATAGGGAATTCCTCATCCTCTAATTCTTCATCAAATAATTCTTCGTCGCTCATGAAGTCACCTCTTTCTAAAAGCTAACGCTATTCTAATATTCCTTATTATCTTTGTCAAACCTGTGCAGAAAATACTAACTGGAAGCGTTTAAATAAGCCTGCAGAATATTCACCGCCGCCACTTTATCAATGACCTGTTTTCTTTTTTTTCTTGAAAGGTCTGCCTCCAGGAGAGTCCTTTCCGCGCTGCGGGTCGACAGTCTTTCATCCCAAAGCTCCACCGGCAGTTGGCTTTTTTCCCGCATTATATCAGCAAATTGCTGTATTTCAATGGCTTTAGGTCCAATTGTGCCATTCATATTGAGAGGATACCCGACCACAATTTTCTCCACTTCATACTCCCGGCAGATTTTAAGCAGCTCGTCATAATCAGCAGCAGTATTCTTGCGCTGCAGGACTGAGTGTCCCTGGGCTGTCCACCCCATCGGGTCACTTAAAGCAATTCCTATTCTTTTATTCCCCACATCCAGTCCCATTATTCTCATATCATGCTCCTGCTGATTATAAATAATAAGAAAGCCCTATGCCGCTGACATAGGGCTGAAGGGTCATTACTACAAATTCAGGTAATTCTTTAAAAGAACCTCCATGATCTCATCTCTTTCCACTTTGCCAATCAGTTTACGTGCATCATTATGACTGGTAATGTACGCAGGTTCTCCGGAAATCATATAGCCAACCAATTGATTGATAGGATTATACCCTTTTTCTTTTAAAGATTCGCATACCGTTTGCAAAATAACCCTTACTTTATGGTCGCCTTCCCGTTCCAATGCAAAATTGACTGTCTCACCCGGTATTTTCTGAGGCATGACAACACCTCCTTAGGTATGGTTATTTCTACATATTGACTATTAATCCCTTTATTTATCCCAGAGTTTTTTCTGCCAATTCCTGTGCTGCGGCCAAAGCTTCCATCAGTTTTGCCGTATCCTTTCCTCCGGCCTGGGCCATGTCAGGACGGCCTCCGCCTCCGCCGCCGGCGATTTTGGCAGCCAGTCCGATCAATTTCCCTGCATGCAGACCTTTTTCCAGCAAATCTTTGCTGACAAAACAAACCAATACTGCTTTATTGTCTATGACTGCTCCCAGCATAACCACCGCGCTGCCTAATTTGTCCTTTAACATTTCAGCATTTTGTCTGAGTAAATTGGCGTCTTCCTGATCGACCCTGGCGAACAGAAGGTTGGCCCCGTTAACTGCAACGGCTTTGCTGATAATATCCTCATTACCTGCCTGGGCCATTTTCTCCCGCAGATGTTCGATTTCTTTCTCTCTTTCTCTCAGGGTTTTACTGATTGATTCAATTTTTTCGTTTACTTCTGCGGTCGTGGTTCTAAGCTGCATGGCAGCTTTTTTTAGATTCATTTCCGCTGTGCGGAGGTAATTATAAGCATAAGAGCCGGTTACGGCTTCGATCCTTCGTAAGCCGGAACCGATACTGGTTTCACTTAAAATTTTGAATAAGCCGATCTGGCCTGTGTTTTGAACATGGGTCCCTCCGCATAATTCCATACTGTAGGCACCTATTTCGACCACCCGAACCTCTTCCCCATATTTTTCTCCAAATAAAGCCATTGCGCCCATTTCTTTTGCCCGTGCAACACTGGTCAGGGTAGTATGTAAATCATATAAATTCCAAATCGATTTATTTACCCGGTTCTCTATCTCCATCAGCTGTTCATCAGTAAGCGGTGACAACTGGGCAAAATCAAAACGCAGACGGCTCGCCTCTACCAGAGAACCCTTCTGCTGGGCATGCTCGCCCAATACGTCCCGCAATGCTTTATGCAGCAAATGCGTAGCCGTATGGTTTCTGGCAATACTCAGCCTCTTTTCCTGGTCATTTTCCAGATATACTGTATCCCCTTGCTCCATCAAACCATTCAGATGTCCGTAATGGATGATCCAGCGGCCAACTTTTTGCACATCCTGTACAGTTATTTTTCCGTTTCTGCCGGTGATGAATCCTGCATCAGCTACCTGACCGCCTGATTCGGCATAAAAAGGAGTATTATCCGTAATAATCATGACATCTCCGTCAGCAGCGCTGGTGATCAAATTGTTATCCTGCAGCAAGGCCAGGACTTTCCCCTCAGCCGAATTGTTCTCATAGCCCACAAACTTGCTTTCCTGAATACCAGTCAAAATTTCATGTAAAATCCGTTCCTCCGCGAAAGCACTGCCGGTTTTATTAGCCTGGCGCGCCCGCTGACGCTGTTCTTCCATCATGGTGTTAAAACCGGCTGTATCAACTTGCAGTCCATTTTCTTCCGCCATGTCTTCGGTCAGATCCAGGGGAAAACCATAGGTATCATATAGCATAAAGGCTTCTTCCCCTTTGATTTGGTTTTCGCCCTTGCTTAGACTCAAGCTGATAATCTCTTCCAATTTTTTGATCCCTTCACTTAAGGTAACAAAAAATCTCTCTTCCTCCAGACGAATAACTTTCTTGACAAATTCCTGTTTCTCCTCAATTTCCGGATAAGCATCCTTCATGATTTCAACGATTACATCAATGTTCTTATATAAAAAGGGCTCCTCAATCCCCAGCAGTTTGCCAAAGCGTACCGCCCTTCGCAAAATACGGCGCAGAACGTAACCCCGTCCGTCATTACTGGGCAATACCCCGTCAGCGATCAAAAACAAACAAGCCCTGCTGTGATCAGCAATGACCCGGAAGGGAAATCCTCCGTCCCCGGGATCATAGGCTTTGCCGGTAAGCATTTCGATCTTTTTAATAATGGGTACAAAAAGATCCGTATCATAATTGCTGGTTTTATTCTGCAAAACTGATGCAAGCCTTTCCAGTCCCATACCGGTATCGATACTCGGCCTCGGAAGCGGCGACATGACACCTTGTTCATCGCGGTTAAACTGCATGAAAACCAGGTTCCAGATCTCCAGCCAGCGGTCGCAGTCACATTTTCCGATGGCACAATCATCACCGCAGGCATATTCGCTCCCCCGGTCATACATGATCTCACTGCAGGGTCCGCATGGGCCTGTATCACCCATACTCCAGAAGTTATCCTTTTCCCCCAGCCGAATGATCCTTTCAGGAGCCAGACGGGCATTTTTTTGCCACAATTCAAATGCTTCATCATCATCTTTATAAATGGTTATAAAAAGACGTTCCCTGGGCAGACCGATCACCTCGGTCAACAGTTCCCAGGCATAAGTGATGGCCTGGTCTTTAAAATAATCCCCAAAGGAGAAGTTTCCCAGCATTTCAAAAAAAGTATGATGCCGGGGCGTTCTGCCTACTGTGTCAAGATCATTGTGTTTTCCACCTGCCCTTACACATTTCTGCGCAGTGGTGGCCCGGGTATAACTACGGTTGTCCAAACCGAGAAATACATCTTTAAACTGATTCATTCCGGCATTGGCGAAAAGCAAAGTGGGATCATTTATCGGTACCAGTGAAGAACTGGCGACATGAGTATGCCCATGGTCACGAAAATAATCAATAAAAGCGCTTCTGATTTTGCTGCTGGTCCACACGGACGATCTCCTCTTTCCTTACAAAGATTTACTCATCTATTTTCATTGATAAATGCCCATATGTCAATAATACCCTATTATGGCCCGGACTTATGATCATGGCAAAGATTGATGCAGCTATCACCTGCTTCATTCAACAATTTTAAGATAACACCAGCTTATGATCACCTTTAAAACAGCCGTTAACGGTACCGCCAGCAACAATCCCCAAAAGCCCAGGAGCTTTCCACCGGCTAAAATGCTGAAAACGATCAGTAAAGGATGCATACCTAATTTATCCCCGATTATTTTCGGTGTAATGATGTTTCCTTCGATTTGCTGGATGGCAACAACAGCAATCAGCATATACACCCCTGCAGACATAGACTTCGACAGTGCCAGCGCCACTGCCGGTATACCTCCCATGAAAGCGCCGAAATAAGGAATGAGATTGGTAACAGCAGCAATGATTCCCAGCAAGAGTGGTAGTTTCACCCCTATAATCCATGCTGCAACACCCACCGCTATACCCACCAAAATGGCTACCAGAAGATGCCCTTTTAAAAACTCCAGCAAAACATTATCGATTTGATTAAAAACACCGGTAATCTCCCGGCGGGCTTTGGGGGATAAAAGCTGCAAGGTGCCATCACGAATCTTTTCCCAGTCATTTAATATATAAAAAGCCAGAATGGGCGAAAAAATAATAGCCAGTACTTTGCCCAGCAATGAATACAGACTGGCTACAAAACCCCTCAACCCTTCATAGACATAGCTATTGATTTTTTTCATGTTTTCATCGAATATTTTTTTTACTTCTCCGGGTACATTCAGGTCATCGACCCGGGTGGACATTTCTTTGGCATCCTCGGCATATTGAGGGATCATTTCTGTCAACTGGCTTAATTCAGTGACCACCCCTGGAATTGCGAAAGCCAGAAGTGATGCCGCGGACCCAAACAGCAATACATATAAAATAATTATGGCAACGGCTCTTTTTACGCCTTTCGATTCAATAAATAAAACCGGGCGGAATAACAAATATGCCAAAACGGCAGCGGCGGCAAAGCTGAACAGCACCTCCCTGACCAGGTATAAAAAATAAATGGTGGCTGCCAAGACCACCAAAAACAGAATATAACGGGCTATTTTATGAAACGACGTTCTCATCTGATCCCCTGCCTTAAACCAGATCTTCCAATTCTTCTTCCATTTCTTCTTCCATATCTCTAAAGCAGTTCATTGCCTCCCGGGATTGCGACTTTATCCTATTCACAGCATAGCTCAGTTTATCTTCATTATTCATCAAATAATATGTGATTCCCGCGCCGATCAATGCCCCGGTAATCATGGCCCCCCAGTGATTGTTCACCTTTATCACCTCCTGTCTTTATAAAATTTGCCCGGCAGCAGCGTCTTCCATGGCAACTAAACTTCCATCTTCAGCAACGGAAAAAATATTAGTATGGCCTTGATTAAAATTAAACTCCAGAAAACAGTTCCAGCAGTAATATTGATCAGTGCCGACTTTACCGATCTGCAGTCCCCTGCAGACCGGGCATTTAACTGTCATTTAATTCGCTCCCTTCCTTATTTATCATGCCTGTCAAATCACTTTTAAAATGCACTTGTTCAAGCGGTATTTCTTTTCTTCCTTCCAGGAGGTCGTGAATGGTACCGGAGCAAAGTTCGATCCCCCAGACTTTTTTATTCTGACGGGACAAGATAAAGTCACTGACATATCCCATCTCCCGACCCTGGTCATCAAAAATCCTGTCACTCAGTTTTTTATCATATACTGATAATTCTTCCCCATAAGCATAAGATTTAATCTTATCCGGACTGTTAATAATAATGGCTTCTTCGCCAATGGTCAGATCTTCAGCTTTGATCATGGCAGCACCCTTTTCCGTATTGACCACAATGTAAGCCAGTGTAAAATCATCGCCAATAACGGCTTTGTCCACCTGACCAATTATTTCCGCCTTTCCCTGGCTAAAAACCGGAATATTTTTTAAGTTTCGCAGCTTCACTTTATTAGCTCCCTTCCTGTTTATTTTCTCTGCTTGAGGCGGAAATAATACAAAAAAGGCACTGTTTTTGTGCCTTTTTGTGATTTATGTTATTCATGTAACGGCGGACTGGTAGTCTCATCTTTTACATTGCTTTGATTATGATCCCTCCGCCAACTACATAATCATTCTGATAAAATACCACCGATTGCCCTGCTGTGATCGCCCGCTGCGGTTGATCGAAATCAACTCTGACCAGATCGCCATCAGTAGATACTGTTGCCGGAGCTGGTTGGGCCCGATAACGAATTTTGGCCATTACCCGCATCTTATCAGGTATTTTTTCAGCCATGATAAAATTGTTAGGTCCCGCTAATAAAGATCGGTTAAATAAATAAGCTTCATCATCTACTATCAGCTGGTTGCTGTCTTCATCGATCCTTATCACATAAATCGGTCGACCGCCGCTTATTCCCAGACCTTTTCTCTGCCCGACAGTATAAAAGGGCAGACCTTTATGACTGCCTATAACATTCCCTCGCATGTCCACCACATCACCCGGGGCAAATTTTACTCTCCCGGCTAATAACTCCATATGATCTTCCGCGAAGCATATTTCCTGACTCTCACGTTCGCGAGCCACCTTTAGACCGGCCTCTACCGCTTTTTTGCGCACATTTTCCTTGGTCCATTCCCCCAGAGGAAAAATCGTCCTGGCTAATTGCTCCTGCTTTAGAGCATATAAAAAATAACTCTGATCTTTCTTTTCGTCAGTACCTTTACGCAATAAGTACCGTTTTCTCCCATCATCGTATTCGACCCTTGCATAATGTCCGGTAGCGACCTTTTCAGCTCCCAGCTCTTGTGCTGCCGACAACAATGCCCCAAATTTGATGAAGCGGTTACACTCAACACAGGGATTGGGGGTGTTCCCCTTTTCATAGGCATTACAAAAATATTTGATCACTTTGTCTTCAAACTGCTGACGCAAATCTATCACAGAGTGTTTTATGCCAATGCTGTCTGCAGCTTCCTTCGCCTTGACCGCCACCGACTCATCAAAATTGATCATGGTAAGACCGATCACTTCATGACCTTGTTCCTTTAGCAGCAGGGCTGACACTGTGCTGTCCACACCGCCGCTTAATAAAACAGCAACTTTCATTGCCACATCTCCTCAAATCTGATTTTATATATATAGCACCTATATTTTTCAAGTGCAAGTATTTGCTCAATATTCGGTTACATTCAATCCTGGATAAGGAGGTTCTACACTTGGATCTGTTTGATATCGGCCAGGCCTCTGATAATAATTTTTATGCTCCGTTAGCATATAGAATGAGGCCGGAAAAATTAGATGACATCGTTGGCCAGCAGCACATTATCGGTCCTGGCACGATACTGAGAAAAGCTTTGGAGCTTGATCAACTTCATTCTTTTGTCCTTTATGGCCCTCCCGGAACAGGTAAAACAACCATCGCGCGTATCATTGCTGCCATGACCAAATCCCATTTCGAACCTATGGCAGCCGTCACGGCCGGGGTCAGTGATATAAGGAAAATCTCCCAGGATGCTGCCCAGCGCTTAAAATTTTACCGGCAGAAAACCATCCTTTTTGTTGACGAGATCCATCGTTTTAATAAATCCCAACAGGATGTACTGCTCCCTTTCGTGGAAGACGGCACCCTTATTTTAGCCGGTGCCACCACCGAAAATCCTTTATATGAATTGAATAATGCTCTTTTGTCCCGCATAAAGATTTATGTTCTGGAAAGCCTGAGTGATGAAAATATTATCGCTGTCATAAAACGGGCACTGCAGGATAAGGAAAAAGGACTGGGACAGATGGATATAGATATCACCGACGATGGGATGCAGGTGATTATAAACGCGGTAAAAGGTGATGCCCGCATGGCCCTTAATATCCTCGATACCGTAGTGAATTCATTCCGGGAAAGTGAACAGCCTTTCATCATAACAGCTGATCTGCTGAAGAAGGTTTTGGGCAGGCCGATGGTCAAATATGACCGCACCGGTGATTATCATTACGATACCATTTCCGCCTTTATAAAGAGTATCAGAGGTTCCGACCCGCAAGCCGCTTTATTCTGGCTGGCAGTTATGCTGGAAGGCGGCGAAGACCCAAAATTCATTGCCCGGCGCCTGATCATTCACGCCGCAGAAGACATCGGTCTGGCTGATCCCAATGCCTTATTGGTAGCCAATGCCGCCGCCTCAGCAATACAATTTGTCGGCCTTCCCGAAGGGCGTATCCCTTTGGCTGAAGCCACCATTTATCTGGCTACTGCTCCGAAAAGCAACAGCAGTGTAATGGCTATCGATAATGCCATTACGGCTGTGAGACAAAGCAGCAAGATCGTTGTTCCTCCGCATCTGGCAGACAGTTCCCACTCAGATGTAAAAAGGCTGGGCAAAGGGAGCGGTTATAAATATCCTCATGCTTTTGGCGGGTATGTTAAGCAACAGTATCTGCCCGACCATTTGATCGATGCACAATTCTATACAGCTGGCGATAAAGGCTATGAAAAAATGGTCCAGGCATTTTTACAGAAGCTGAAATCCTAGATATTCATATTAATAAATAAAAAACCATCCTCATGTCCATTATGAAGATGGTTTTAATGCTTTACTGGTTATTTATTTATTTATAAAACCTGATCGATGGCACTTTGCAGCTGACTCTTGTTCTGCGCCCCAACGATCCGTTTCACTTCCACACCTTCCTTGAAAAACACCAAAGTGGGAATGCCTCTTATACCATATTGAACCGCCAGGCTTTTATTCTCGTCTACATTTACTTTGGCTACAGCAAGTTTACCTTCATTTTCTGCTGCCAGGGTTTCGACGATTGGTCCTACCATTTTGCAGGGGCCGCACCAGGGTGCCCAAAAATCAACCAATACCGGAAGTTTCTCCTGAAGTACTTCCTGTTGAAAATTATCTCCAGTCACATTCTTTACTGACATATGTTCAGCCTCCTCCTTATTTCATTAATTTTCCCATCATGTCTACAATATCACGAAAAGTATCATCAGAATTCTCATGAATTGCTTTAGCTATACACTGTTGGGCATGGTTTTCAAAAACGATTAATCCTACCTGGGTCACCGCAGACTTTACTGCTGCTACCTGAGTCAAAATTTCCCGGCAGTCCTTTTGCTCTTCAATCATTTTTTGTAAGCCTCTTACCTGCCCTTCGATCCTGCGAAGCCGTCTTAATACAGCCTGCCTAGATTCATCCTGAATCATTTCCATCTTAATACCCCCCTTGGGTATCCTTTTATTTAATTATAAAGGCTGTTTAACTTTTGTCAAATAAAATATTTTTAATTCTGAGTGACTAATTTACCAGACCAGGTAATATACGGCAACAGCTATACCAAAAGCAATCAGCGCCCAGATTAAAGTCCTTAACATTTCATTTTTTACCTGCTTCATTAATGCCTCCACAAGAAAAACCTCCTAAAGCTAATATATCTAATAGATTATAACATATCCGTGTCCCACACAAAAAATTCCTTCTTGCACAATTATTCAATTAACTCTTTCATACCGAATTTAATTGAATAATTAAACTTTATAAATTTGTAAAATGGAAGGAGGAATATTCCCAATCGTATAGAATAGTTTCATTGAGTGGTTGGGCTTTTTTTTAAGCCTTAGGTGTAGGACGAAAAAACAATATTATAAGGGGGAATTTACAGTATGAAGGACGTATTCGTAGTGGAAGCCGCGAGAACTGCTGTTGCTCGTGCAGGAAAACAATCATGGTTTACCAATGTTCGCGCAGATGAATTGACAGCCATCGTTTTCAGAGAACTGAGAAAAAGAATGGGCTGCGAAGACAAAGCCAAACAGGCAGCCTTGATCGATGACATCGTGTGGGCAACAACTGCCAATGCTTTCATGGAACAGGGCCTGAACATGGGCCGTCTGTCCTGGATCCTCTCCGACGGTTCCTATGATGTTCCCGGATGTACCGTAGACCGTTTCTGCGCTTCCGGCTTGAACTCCATCGTATTTGCCATGAATACTATGATGACCGGCATGGGCGGAGATGTCCAAATCGCCGGTGGTGTACAGCATATGACTCATATTCCCATGGGTGCTGGTGCTGATGTTCATCCGGACCTGGGCAATTACATGAACATGATGGCCATCAACATGGGCTATACCGCTGAAATCGTGGCCCGCCGCTATGGCATCACCCGGGAAGAACAGGATGCATTTTCTGTGGAATCCCATGCAAAATGTGCGGCCGCCCAGGATATCAATGCAGCTGGCAAAAATATCATCCCTATCACTGTAAAAGTACCGGCCAAGAGCGTGTCCAAGAACAATCCTAATCCTCATAATATGGCTTCCCTGTATACCGCAACTGACCACCTGGCCAAAGCTGCCATTGAAAAAGGCGAAGAAATGGTTGAAGTAGTGGTAGCTGTCGACCAGGGATTGCGCCGGGAAACCACTATGGAATCATTGGCTGGTATGGCTCCGGTATTCATGCAGGATGAACAAGCATCTGTCACTGCCGGTAACTCCAGTCAGATCAATGATGCTGCTGCCGGTGTTGTAGTTGCTACTGCTGAAGGTGCCAAAGCTCTTGGATTAAAACCCAAGATGAAACTGGTCAGCTGGGCTGTAATTGGTTGTGAACCAGATGTAATGGGTATCGGCCCTGCTCTGGCGATCCCCAAAGTACTGAAGAGAGCTGGCATGACCCAGGACCAGATCGGTCTGTGGGAAATCAACGAAGCTTTCGCTTCCCAATCCGTATATGTACGGAAAACCTTAAACCTGCCAGCTGACAGATCTAATGTCTGGGGTTCCGGAATCTCCATCGGCCATCCTCTGGGATGCACCGGTGCCAGAATTGCTGCTGACATCACCTTGCTGTTCGAAGCTTATCCAGATGTAGAGTACATCATGGAATCCATGTGTATCGGCCATGGACATGGTGCTGCCGCTATCTGGCAAAGAGTAAAATAATTCAAAGACAAAAGGGGCCATTTAGGCCCCTTTGCTTTTTTTTAAGAAATAATAAGGAGAGCAATCAGCTCTCCTTAATTGGTTTCAATAAGTATTTTTATGCCAGGAATCCTTTTACCAATACCAATGGGGTCCCGGCATCTGCCGATCCGCTGATCAGATCTGCCAGGCTGGCCATTAAGTCCTCCGCTTTACGGGGCGTAGTCCCTTCAGTTTCAAAGCAATCCGCGGCGAAGGTTTCCCCTTTTTTCGCTTCTATGGAGTTTTCAATCTCATCGATATCGATTCCTTCATCATATAATACATCGACCATATATTTGTATTTCAATCCCTGACGGTATTTGCCTGCCAGGCCTTTGGTCATTCCGAATGCCGGCTGTGGATCAGCCAGTTCATAAATACCCGTGGAAGGATCCCGGTAAGCTCCATCACCATAAATAATTACTTCCACATTGATTCCCAGGCCTGCTTTTACTTTTGCCTGGATTTTTTGTGCTACTTCATCAGCATGGCGGGGAGCCAGTTTCAATTTGTCACCTGACGATATATTGCTTCCCAATACGCCCCATTCAGACCAGGCATCACCCGTGTTGCATATTTGCTGCAGAGTTATACAATTCTGTCCTGCTGCTTTTAGTTTGCGGTATGTTCTTTCCCTTTGGTGTATATTGGCGACGATTATACCGTCCAGTCCGTAATCCGCAAGTTTTATCGGGTCATTACTGAAGATTACTTCCGCTTCACAACCCTGTTCAATTAAAATCTCCCGGTATAATTCCACATAATCCACTTTGGTAATGGGATGTTTAAATCTGTCCGGGCCGATTTCATCCAGCGTAATAACATCGGAATCACATTTCCCGATTGATTCAGCAAAATCCTGGTGCAGGACCTGATTGCCTACTTCATCGGCCGGGTGAGACAACTGGATAATGACTTTGCCCTGTGGTACACTGCCTGCTATTCCTTTTAATACCATGGCAAAGCGGTTGCGGCTTAAAATGGGAAAAAGAATCCCGATACTGCTGTGGGAATTTATTTTCAATTTTTCCGTTACTTCATTGGAAATATCCTGGGCGGTGACATAATTATTCTGCGCTCGGGCAACGATCGATTCTGTTACACACACCGTATCGCCATCATCAAGTAAACCATCCTGGTTACATTTGACCAGGGAATCGTATACTAAACTCTCAACATCACTGCCTGGTACGATTACCCCCATCTTTATTCCAAAGGCTGAAACCCCAATGTAATCCGGTAACTTGCCCATTCACAACACCCTTTTTAACGTATTAGGAACATATCCGGAAAGTCCCCGATAAATATACACCAAATTCAGGTATTTATCAAGATTATATGCGCATGTGTTTTTGTATACCTGAATACAAATACCTTCTTCAATAATACAAATATACCTTTGTTCGTCCCTGACCTTTGGGCAGAATAAAAACCCTCCTAATATAAAAAGCTAGTGATAAAAGGAGGTATGATCGTTGCGGACTCTATGGAAAGGTGCGGTTAGTTTTGGTTTGGTCAATATCCCGGTCAAAATGTATGTAGCAACAGAAAACAAGGACCTGAAGTTCAACTACTTGCACGAGAAGTGTATGTCTCCCATCCAATATCGCAAGTACTGCCCAAATTGCGACCGTGAAATAGCGCCAGAAGAAATGGTGCGCGGCTATGAATACCAGAAGGGTTCATATGTAATCATAAACGAAGAGGATCTGTCCAGGATCCCTTTGGAAACTACTAAAACCATTGATATATTAGACTTTGTTAAGCTTGAACAAGTGGATCCGATCTATTTTGACAAGACCTATTATCTGGAGCCATCTCCAGGCGGTGAAAAAGCGTATACCTTGATTGTTGAAGCCATGAAAAGAACCAATAAAACTGCCATCGCCAAAGTGGTAATCCGCAGCAAACAATCACTGGCAGCGCTAAGGGTCAAAGATAAAACCTTGATCATGGAAACGATTTTTTATCCAGATGAGATCCGCTCGCCTGAATCCTTAAGCAGTGGTATCGACCCGGAGAAATTGCATGATAATGAAATAAAAATGGCAGTGAGCCTGATCGAAAATTTGTCAGTCGATTTTGATCCCGTAAAATATGAGGACGATTACCGAAAAGCCTTGTGGGAATTAATCGAAGGCAAAATTGTCGGCCGCGAAGTAAGCCAGATGCCAACACCTGAGAACAATAATGTGGTCGATCTGATGGAGGCACTTAAAGCCAGCGTCGAACTGGCCCAGAAGAATAAAAAACCGGCTGCCACGCGGAAGAAGACCTCCAAAAAATCTCAAACCGGTACTTAGGGATGGAAAACAGCTTCTTTGAACCAATGAAACCAATCCATTATCCCCGGATTTTCAACGATGAGCGTTTCCGGTTCCAGGTCAAATGGGACGGGGTCAGAATGCTGGCCTATGTGGATGGGGGAAAGGTGGTTTTAAGCAATATTAATGCGAAAGATAAAACAATACAGTTTCCGGAATTATCAGCCATGTCCGGCATTATAAAAGTAAAGCAGGCTGTTTTGGATGGCGAACTTGTGGTTTTAAAAGACGGTAAACCCCATTTCCCTTCCATTCTGCGGCGAAATCTATGTCAATCATCAGGCCAGGCTCATGTATTATCCCGGGAATTGCCGGCGGTCTATATGGTTTTTGATCTTCTCCAGGTGAATGGCAGGGATTTAAGACGCGAACCCCTTGAACTGCGCTGTTCCCGCCTGCAAGATTGTTTATTCTGGCAAGCGCCACTCCACCTGGTGGAATCTTTTGCTGATGGTCCGGGTTTATTCAAAGCCGTTAAGGAGAACGGTCTTGAAGGGGTCGTGGCCAAACGCAAATCAAGTGTTTATACCGCGGGTAAGAATCACAATGATTGGCTGAAAATCAAATACCGGCGGCGGCAAGTTTTCGTCATTGGAGGATTCACCTGTAATCAGGGAAGAGTAAATTCCCTTTTAACCGGTTTTTATGATCCGCAACCGGGGAAAGATAACCTTTTTTATGTTGGTAAAGTAGGTTCGGGATTAAAAGAAACTGAGTGGGATTTGTTGACAGACATGCTGCCAAAAATGAAAATCGATCATTCCCCTTTTTTTAATTTAAAAAGCAGCCAAATAAAACAGGCAATATTTATAGAACCAGTTCTCACTGCCGAAATAGAATTCGCCGAAATGACCGACAGTTTAAGATTACGAGCTCCGGTCATAAAAGGATTCTCATCCCTAACCACACAGAAATGACTTTGTCAGGAGGAATGCTATGGATACCAGGAACCAGGTAATGATAGGAGGAAGAACTTTTTCACTTTCCAATCTTGATAAAATACTCTGGCCGGAGGAACAATTGACCAAAGGGGATCTAATCAAATATTATGTCCAGGTTGCGCCTTACATTATCCCCCATCTCCGTAACCGGGCCATGGTTTTTACCCGCTATCCCAACGGCATAGAGGGAAAAAGCTTCTATCAAAAAAATGCCCCCGATTATTTGCCGGATTGGATACCTACTTTTGCGCATTTCTCCAGTGATTCAAAGCGGGATATTCATTACATTTTGATAGAGGAACCGGCAGTGCTTGCCTGGCTGGCAAATCAGGGCTGCATTGAAATGCACCCATGGCTGTCATGCATTGATAAGTTGGATTATCCGGATTTTCTCGTTTTAGATCTGGATCCTTCAGAAGGCAGCACTTATGCAGATGTTGTGACCGTTGCCCAGGTACTGCACCATATATTAAGCGCCCTGTCCCTCAAATGTTATCTCAAAACATCCGGTGCTTTGGGACTGCACATTTATGTTCCTGTCATCAATCAATATACCTATGAAGAAGTGCGTATTTTAGCCGGTAAAATAGCGGCTTTGGCAGCGGCTGAAACAGCAAAGATCAGCACCATAGAAAGAAGTGTCCGCTTAAGAGGTGATAAGATCTATATCGATTATCTGCAAAATGCCCGGGGAAAAACATTATGCTCGGTTTATAGTATTCGTCCCCGAAAAGGTGCCACCGTTTCAACACCTCTTAATTGGGATGAAATAAGTGTTGTATCACCAAATGATTTTAATATTCATACCATTTTCTCCCGGCTTCATCAACGGGGTGACTTGTTTGCCCCGGTTCTGACAGAAAAGCAATCACTTGCCAATGCTATGGAAAAACTCAGCAGTCTGGCAAAAGTATAACCTGAATCCTTCAGGACGATTTGCGCTGAAATTTGATCAAGTGGTCAACGGCAAAAGAGCGGGCCATTTTTTTCAAACAGAGATAGGAAAGGCAGGCTGAAACTGAAGCCATCAGGAGATAGTATTGACTCTGATTGAAAGGTAATCGCAGTTTTTCGATCACATAGGCTGTGATATCTTCCCTGGTTCTCCCTTCCGTAATGAATGCAAGGATGATTTGCAGCATATTCTCCAGGATCGTCTGATTGGCCTGGATGACTTTTTCCACATCATCAGGATGCCCCCCGTGAGCCAGGTAAAGCTGTTGGTGCTTTCTGTTTTTTAACCATTCCAGGGTTTCCGTCTGCCTGCCTGCATCGTGGAGGTATAAAAAAGGGAACTCCTGCAAAACCTGCAAAGGCAGCAGGCTATCACCGGCAAAGAAAACTCCGTCCGGGGTTTCAATACCAATATGTCCGAGAGCATGACCTTCCAGCTCTTCAATGCGGAATTCACCGCCGTTAATGATCAGGGGGCCGGGTGAGATAGTATTATGAACCTTGGATTCCGGAGGCATTATGTAGCGGTTATGCAAAATTTTTGGAGGGCAGGCCGAGTATAAAGCGATCGGCTGCAAAATGGGATGTTCGATCATTGGCGCACCTGGTGCGGAAGCACAAACCAGGCTCTGGTGCTGCAATTGGAATTCCCGGTTTCCTCCGCAATGATCAGCATGATAATGCGTATTGATAATGGCCCGGACCTTTACCTTCTGCTCCTCAATAATTTGCCTGATTTGTCCGGCTTCATCCGCCGGACCGCTGTCAATTAACAGGCAGGTGTCATCATGGAATAAGTACACACCTACCTGGGTTGAGCCATCAATTACATAGGTCTGACCACATATATGATTTAGTTTCATAACAAACCCTCATTCTTAAGAAACTACTGCGAAAGCAGCTTGACGATTTCTTCCCGTTCAGCCTGCGGCAAGTAGCGCTTAAGGTCAACGATTTCCAATCTCTCGCGGATGCAATCTTCCTGGTATTTTACCCCGCAAAGCTGACTGGCAAGTTCTGCAACATCATCCCCGGCGAAAAAATCGCCATAGATCATACAGTTTTCGATCAAGCCTTTTTTTACATTCAAATGTACTTTGACATTACCCCAGTCGAACTGGGCTTTTTTTATCAAATTACAGGGCGGTGAAGCACCATAAACAAACTCCCAGGTTTTATATTTTTCGTCCCGCAATAGTCTGACTGCTTCGGTTTCATTATTTTCCAGGAAATATTTCTCATGTTCCTGCCCGGCAAATATAGTTTCAGTCAAAATCTGTCTGAAGGTCATGATATCCATTGGTTCATGCAGATGCTCTGCAATATTGGTTACCCGGCTGCGCACCGACTTGACTCCCTTGGAAAGGATCTTCTCAGGCTCCACATTCAATGCCTGAACCATTTGTTCCAGATCAGAAGCAAATAAAAGAGTTCCGTGGTGAAGCAGTCTTGCTTTTTTTCTGTACTGGGCATTGCCGGAAAACTTTTTGCCGGCGATGGTTATATCATTCCTGCCATTATCTTCAGCTTTGACCCCTATCCGGGCCAGCGTTTCGATGACCGGCCGGGTGAAATGGGTAAAATCATATCGTTTCGCTCCGCTGACATCGTTAATAATAAAGGTAAAGTTCAAATTGCCCAGATCATGATAAACTGCGCCGCCCCCGGATAATCTGCGCACTACCTTGATATTTTTTTCCTGCACATAGGGTGCGTTTATTTCCTCAATGGTATTTTGATTTCTGCCGATAACCACTGTGGGAACGTTTTGCCATAATATCAGGATCTCCTGATCATTAAAAAGATCCAGGCAATATTCTTCCAATGCCAGATTATAAAAAGGATCCGTTTCCTGGTTTATGATTTCCAGCACAATGGGGTTTCCTCCCTATTCAATCTTTATCCTATCTGCACTTCGGTGCCAGATGGACAGCCTCTCCCCTGATATCCCTGATGGCTTCTGCCAATGCCTCTCCCAGAGTAGGATGCGGATGGATGGTACCGATCAGTTCCTTTGCGGTCATTCGATTTGACACAGCCATCGTCCCTTCAAGAATAAGATCACTGGCATTGGGACCAATGATATGCATTCCGATGATGGTTTCATTCTGATCAGTGATCACTTTTACCAAACCATCAGTTTCAGCCATGGTCATGGCCTTGCCGTTGGCAGCGAATTGAAATTTTCCTGTCTTGTAATCAATTCCCTGTTCTTTGGCTTCTTCTTCGCTCATACCCACTGTCGCTATTTCGGGGAAGGTAAAGATGCAGCTGGGAACAGCGTGATACGGGACCAATGTGTTTATCCCCGCCATGTGCTCAACCGCAGCGATCCCTTCTTCTGAAGCTACATGAGCCAGCATCTGTCCGCCGATCACGTCGCCGATAGCGTAGATCCCCGGAATATTTGTCTGGAAATTTTGGTCGGTTTTTATGAAACCGCGGCGGGTCAATTCTATGCCAGTCCTGATCATACAGTCAGTGACCGGTTGGCGTCCGGTAGCCAGCAGGATCACCTCAGCCTCGATTTCGCACATTTCTTTCCTGCCCCTGGCAGTCAATGTTAATCTGTTGTCTGCTGCATATATCTGTTGGACTGCTGTATCGGTATGAACAATGATACCGGCTTTTTTCAAATAAACCAGCATCCGTTTTGAGATTTCCACATCCAGCAAATTAAGCAGCCGGGGTTCGCTCTCGATTACCGTCACTTTACTTCCGAACCGGTTAAAGATTGAGGCAAATTCCAGGCCAATGACACCGCCGCCGACGATGGCCAGGCTTTGCGGCACATCAGTTAATTCCAGTATCTCATTACTGTTTAATACACCGGGGAGATCAGCCCCGGCTATGGGTAAACCAGCCGGTTTCGATCCGGTTGCAATCAAAATATTCCTGGCATCTATCAGGCTTTCTCCCACTTTCACCTGGTGCTGGTCAATAATCTCCGCTGTTCCGCTTATGACCTCCACCCGGTTCTGCCCCAGCAGTTTCTTGATCCCGTCTGCCAAATTGTTTACGATCGCGTCTTTTCGGTCTTTGGCCTGTTTCATGTCAAACTGTACATTTTGGATGGCAATGCCCAGATCTTTAGCTTTCTCAAGCTCATGCAGAATCTTCGCATTGTAATGGTATGCTTTAGTCGGGATACATCCCCGGTTTAAGCAGGCACCTCCCAGTGCATCCTTCTCAATCAAGGTTACATCCATCTGAAGCTGCGCAGCCCGGATAGCTGCCACATAACCACCCGGACCGCCGCCGATAATGACCAGATCTTTCAAATTCTCAGGCCTCCCATTTAACGATTGGACTGCGGGCTGCTGTCACTTCATCAACTCTGCCGATTACAGTCGTATGCGGAGCGTCCTGAACTACCCGAGGATCATCCATGGCTTCTGCAGCGATTTTTTCCATGGCGGCAATAAAACTGTCCAGCCGCTCCCGGCTTTCTGTTTCTGTAGGCTCGATCATCATAGCTTCTTTGATGATCAGAGGAAAATAGATGGTTGGCGGATGGTAGCCATAGTCCAGCAAGCGCTTGGCAATATCAAGGGTAGCTACATGATTCGCTTCCATTTGATTGCGGGCGCTGATAACAAATTCATGCTTGCAAAGCCGGTCAAAGGGTATATGATATTTCCCCTGCAAATGACAGCGGAGATAATTGGCATTCAATACCGCCTGCTGACAGGCGTCTTTCAGTCCTTCATGTCCCACCGCCATTATATACGTGTAGGCTCTAACGATCACACCAAAATTACCATAGAAATTCTTGACCTTGCCGATGGAATCCGGCCGGTCATAATCGAAACCATACTGATCGCCGTTTTTGGTGATCACCGGTTTGGGCAGAAAATCCGCCAAAAAGGCTTTGACTCCGACTGGACCTGAACCTGGTCCCCCTCCGCCATGTGGAGTGGAAAAGGTTTTATGCAGATTGAGGTGCACCACATCAAAACCCATATCCCCGGGACGGCAGACGCCCATGATGGCATTGAGATTGGCACCGTCATAATAAAGCAGTCCTCCTCCTTCATGGACAATGGCTGCAATCGATTGGATCTCCTCTTCAAACAAACCCAAAGTATTTGGATTTGTAAGCATCAGGCCTGCTACTTCGTCTGACATTTTAGCTTTTAAATCATCGATGTCCACCAGTCCCCGCTCATTGGATTTGATTTCGATCACTTCATAACCGACTACATTAGCAGTCGCCGGATTCGTTCCATGGGCGGAATCAGGCACCATCATCTTGGTCCTCTTAAAATCGCCTCTTTTATTATGGTAGGCTTTGATCATCATCACGCCGGTCATTTCCCCATGAGCTCCCGCTGCCGGCTGCAGGGTAAAATGATCCATACCGGTGATCTCACCCAGCATATTGCCCATATCATAAAGAAGCTGCAAAGCACCTTGTACAGTCTCCGGTGCCTGATAAGGATGGATCTGGGTAAAACCAGGCAGCCGTGCTGCCCATTCGTTGATCTTGGGGTTATATTTCATGGTACAGGATCCCAAAGGATAGAATCCATTGTCGACCCCATAGGCTCGTTTGGATAGTTCAGTATAATGCCTGATCAGTTCTACTTCACTTACTGAAGGAATATCCGGCGGTGTTTCTCTCAAAAGGTGCGTGGGGATTTTCCCCGCCCCTTCTGCTGCCGGGATATCTAACGGCGGAAGCTGAAAAGAATTGGCACCTGATACATTTCTTTCGAAAATCAATTTAGTCATTTTCTTTTCCTCCTAATACACGTGCCAGGCGTTCAATCTCTGCCCTGTTCCTTTTTTCAGTAAAAGCCAGCAGCATTGCTCCCGGCAGTTCATAACCGCCGATTATCCCATTCTCCAATAACCTACGATTCATGGCTGCCGGATCGTTTAATTTAACGGCAAACTCCTTAAAAAATGGCTTATCAAAAAGAAGTTGTACTCCTCGTTTTTCCAGTTCCGTCTGTGCAAAACAGGCCAACTGGTGGCAGCGCATTGCGATGTCCCTGATCCCCTGGCTGCCCACTGCAGTCAGGTAAATAGATGCGGCCAGTGCATTTAAGGCCTGATTGGAACAGATGTTGGAGCTGGCTTTTTCCCTCCGGATATGCTGTTCCCTGGCTTGCAGGGTTAAAACGAAAGCCCGGTTCCCCCTGGTATCAACAGTTTGTCCTACGATACGGCCGGGAATTTTACGCAAAAACTTGTTGGTGGCGGCCATAAAACCAAGATAGGGACCGCCAAAACTAAGGCTGTTACCCAATGACTGCCCTTCTCCCACAACAATATCTGCCCCCAATTCACCAGGTGATTTTAAAATTGCCAGCGAGATCGGGTCAACTGCCATGATCAAAAGGCCTTTCTTCATATGGATGGCCTCCCCGATTTGAACGATCTCCTCCAGATTTCCGAAAAAATTGGGCTGCTGGATTACAACTGCTGCAGTATCCTGATCAATCATAGACGAAAATACAGCCGGTTCATATACTCCTTCACTGCCGGGGACAATAATGATCTCCATTGCTCCTGAAATGGCATAGGTCTTTAATATTTCGATATATTCCGGATGAACGGTATCCGGGACCAAAACTTTTCTTTTCCTGGTATGCAGGCAGGCCAGGCTGCAAGCTTCTGCCAGAGCACTGCCGCCGTCATACATTGATGCATTGGAGACATCCATGCCGGTCAAATTGCAAATTAACGTCTGGTATTCAAAAATGCTCTGCAGGATGCCCTGGCTGATTTCAGGCTGGTAGGGGGTATAAGCGGTATAAAATTCGGAACGCCACATAAGCTGTTCCATAACTGCAGGAATATAATGATCATAAGCACCTGCCCCGAGAAAGGAAGGGTACTCATCTAAATTGGTATTCCGTGCCGCCAATTTTTTCATATGATCCCTGATTTCCATCTCGCTCAAGCCATTTTTGACAAACTCATGCTGATTGGTTTGTTTAAGATCATCTTTAATATCCAGGAACAGCTGATCCAGGTTATTTAATCCTATGCTGGCCAGCATTTCTTCAACTACAGCCGGAGGATTTGGAGTAAATTTCATGGTTTATATCCTCCTTATTTTTTGTCTTCTTCAATGCAGAATGCTTCATATTGTTCAGCAGACATTAACTTTTCCTTCTCACTTATATCGGTAAATGCAACGACAGCTATATAGTTTTCATAAGGATCTTCATTGAGCAATTCCGGTGATCCTTCAAGATTTTCATTGACTTCGATGATGGTGCCGCTAAGCGGGCTGTAAACATCTGAAACAGCTTTGACGGATTCGATGACCGCAAATTGATCACCGGCATTAACTTCAATATCAATATCAGGAAGTTCCACAAATACGATGTCCCCCAGATTATGTTGGGCATAGTCGGAAATGCCAATATAGCCTTTGTCTCCATCAATTCTTATCCATTCATGGCTTTCTGTGTAAAACAATTCATCAGGAATATTCATATCTTTTTCCTCCTCGATTCTATTATTTATTTCTCTTATAAAAAATCCCCTGTCTGATTCTGGCAGGAATTTTTTTATCCCGGATGATTATATCAAACTCCCCTTCATTTTCATTAAATTTTGAGTCGATCAGGGCTAGTCCAATGTTTTTATTCAAAGTGGGGGCAAAGGCTCCGGTTGTTACCCAGCCGATATTAACACCATTCTTTTCTACGTGATAATGAGAACGGGGGATCCCTTTGCCTACCATTTCAAATTGTACGGTAACTCTCCCGTCTCCCGCTTCCTTGTGTGCCAGTAAAGCATCCTTGCCGATAAAATCTTCTTTGTTAAGTTTGACAAAATAGCCAAGTCCGGCCTCCAAAGGATTGATATCTTTATCGATTTCCTGTCCGTAAAGAGGCAGTTTTGCTTCAAATCTTAAAGTATCACGTGCACCTAAGCCAATCGGGACTACGTCTTCCCCGCCAGCCTTTAAAATTGCTTCCCATACCAGGGGCGCTTGTTCCTTCATATAAATTTCAAAACCATCTTCCCCGGTATAACCGGTACGGGAAACGATACAATCAACTCCGGCAACGCTTACGCTGGGCTCAAACCAGAAATACTTGAGATCATTTAAATCGATATTGCATATTTTCTGCAGGATCTCTTGAGCCTTCGGTCCTTGCAGCGCCAATTGGCTGTATTGATCCGAAACATTCTCAATACTAAGATCAGCAAAAGCATTCAATGCATTTTGCTTGATCCAGTCAAAATCTTTATCCGTATTTGAAGCATTGACCACCAGCAGATAATAATCCGGCGAGTACCGGTAGACGATGAGATCATCCACCACCCCGCCGTCCGGATAGCACATAATGTTATACTGAACCTGATGATCCTTTATGACTTTCACATCATTGGTCACCATGAATTGGATAAAATCTTCCGCCTTTTGACCTTTTATCTCTATTTCGCCCATATGGGAGACATCGAAAAGGCCGGCTTTTTGCCTGACCATATGATGTTCCTTGAGGATCCCTTCGTATTGTACCGGCAGTTCCCATCCTCCGAAATCAATTAATTTTCCGCCATACTTTACATGCATGTCATAGAGTTTCGTTCTTTTCAAGCCCATTCAATATTTCCTCCTCCAAATAAGTCTTTTTAGAATTCAATAATTTCAGGAACTATTTCTGCTCCCTGGATGGTGATCACGGCATAAGTTGATGAAAAAGCCCGCGGATAGGAAGGACTTCCCGGATTGATCATCCATAGACCCTTGATCCTTTCGCAATATGCTTTATGAGTATGTCCAAAAACAACAATATCTGCTCCAATATCAATGCCCCGCTGCCATAATAGATCATAGCCTTTCTTCACAGCATATTGATGTCCATGGATCAAGTAAAACCTTTTACCGTCCATTTCAACAATTTGTTCTTCACAACCGGTTTTTGGATCACAGTTTCCTCTTACCCCCGCGCATTTAATCCCCATCCTTTTCACGATTTTATCAGCATCAGCAATAAAATCTCCTGTAAAGAGCATATAATCAAATTGGAGTTGCTTTATTTGATTTAAAACCGGACTGATCCGTCCGTGGGTATCACCTATAACCAGAATCCGCAGAAACTTATCCTCCTGTTAGATCATTTCAAATAATTCCTCAATGATAGTCCGGGCTTTTTTTAAGGCCCTGGCCCGATGACTGATGGAATTCTTTTCTTCGGGGGTAAGCTGAGCGAAACTCTCCTCCCTGCCTGCAGGAACAAAAAGCGGATCATAGCCAAATCCTCCCGTTCCTTTCTTTTCCCAGGCAATTTTACCTTCACATTCACCGGTAACTACCCGGGTATGACCAGTCGGGTCACTTACAGCAACCGCACATATAAAACGTGCAGTCCGCTTTGCGGTTTCTATATTCTTTAACATAAATAGCAATTTTTCATTATTCTTATTGTCATCAGCCTCTTCCCCGGCAAAGCGGGCAGAATAAATACCAGGTTTGCCATCCAGGGCATCGACCACCAATCCCGAATCATCAGCCAGGCTGGTATAGCCGCTTAAAGCTGCTGTTTGCTGTGCTTTTTTGCTGGCATTTTCAACAAAGGTGGCACCATCTTCAATGATTTCCGGCAGTTCATCAATATCTTCCAGGGTAATAATTTCAACCGGAAGATCTTTTAATATTTGCTGCATCTCTTTCTTCTTGCCCTGATTGCGGGTTGCTAAAAGCAGTATTTTACTCACCAGATCCGGCTCCCAATATTTCCTTTTGCAATGAAATCAATTCTGTAATTCCTTTTTGTGCTAAATTTAACATCTCATCAAGTTCTCGTTTATTAAAAGAAATTCCTTCTGCCGTCCCCTGAATTTCAACAAATTCTCCGCTGCCTGTCATCACCACATTCATATCTACATCCGCCCTGGAATCTTCACTATATTCCAGATCCAGCACCAGGATGCCATCTACCTTGCCCACACTTACAGCCCCTACAAAATCGATGATGGGGATTTGTTCAATGGTACCTTGTTCATACAATTTTTTCAGCGCCATATAAAGCGCCACAAAAGCTCCGGTAACCGATGCTGTTCTAGTGCCGCCGTCGGCCTGGATCACATCGCAGTCAATCCACACGGTTCTTTCACCCAACTTCTCAAAGTCAACCACCGCTCTCAAGGAACGTCCGATCAGTCTTTGTATCTCCGAAGTCCGGCCGCTTATTTTTCCTTTCGCTGCCTCCCTTTGGGTACGGGTTTCAGTTGATGAGGGCAAAAGGGAGTATTCGGCGGTTACCCAGCCGGTTCCGGTTCCTTTTAGAAAAGGCGGCACTTTATCTTCTACCATAGCAGAACATAAAACCCGTGTATCACCTGCTTCAATTAAAACCGAACCGTCGGGATGCTTTAAATATCCAGGAATGATCCTGACCGGCCTTAGCTGGTCATAATGTCTTTCATTTGGTCTGTTCATAGTATACCTCCATATGTAATGTTTAAATATTTCCCCTATGATCTACGGCTGGCCAATTTCCATATACCGGTAAGCCCAAATCACTTCTTAATCGTCAACTTCTTTAATTTTATATCTGCACTCTGATTCCTGCTGTGGCTAAATCAAACTGGCCGGGATAGAAGCCGGCCAGATCGTTCCGTAATTCCTGCAGGTCAAAACCCGGCCAGAAGTGGGTAGCTAAAAGTTTCTTGGCCCCGGCTTGTTTTGCCCAATAAGCAGCATCAGCGGTGGTCATATGTCCTGCGGCTGCAGCCAGGTCTTTCTCATAGCTGCGAAAAGTGGTCTCCGCCAGCAGCAAGTCAACTCCCCGGGAAGCTTCTATGAGGCTTTCTTCCACCCTGGTATCAGCTGTATAGAAAAAACTGGCTTGATCCGACTGAATTTTCACCCCGTAAGTCAATATACTATGGCGCATTCGATAAAATTTTAGCTCAAGCTCCGCCAATCTAAATGACCAGCCATCCTGAACGATCACTATATCCAGTTCTTTGATCTGCTGCCAGTAAGTAAGGTCTCCTTCAAAATCATCCGGGAGAAACACCTTTAAGGGCTGACTCCTTTGCCCGCTGATAAAAGCTCCCCGCATAAAATGTCTCAAGGCATGTAAATCCGCACAATGGTCAGGATGAAAATGACTGATAAACACTGCATCCAACTGCAGACAATTTATATAATTCCCCAGATTTGAAAAAACTGCATGCCCGCAATCCAGCAAAATAGTGGTCATCCCTTCCTGCAGGATATACCCGCAGCAAGCTTCATTATTACGGGGGTATGGAGCCCAACTGCCAACGGTGATAAGTTCCATCCGCTAATTACCTCCATAAACACAGCAACCGATCGCACCATTGAACTGATAATCATCCACCCGAATCGTATCAAACCCGGTTTGCTGTGCAATGATCTTCATTAAAGCTGTATTAAATGCTCCGCCGCCGCTTAAAACCAGTTTATCGCTTGCCAGGTGTTTCAACTGCGGAGCAAAACGCCGATACAATGTATAATTTACCCCGGCAGCCAATTGACTGATCGACTTTCCTTCCACAATTTTGGATATGATCTCCGTTTCACCGAAAATCGCACAGGTAGAGCTGAGGTTGACCGGATCTTCACTGTGTAAGCTTAATTCTGTTAAAGAAATCCCCAAAACATCTGCCATGTTTTCCATATAACGACCTGAGCTGGCTGCACAGCGGTCATTGGTCAAAAAATCTGCTACCCGGCCTCCCCGCACCTTAATGATTTTTGTGTCCTGACCGCCAATATCAAGCAGTGTAAAATTATATAGTCCACTTTGAAATACTGCCCCGGCAGTATGAGCCTGGATCTCCGGAATATGCACGGCTCCTTCAATTTTTACTGTGATCTTGCCGTAACCGGTAGCTGTCAATTGATCCGGAGGAAAGCCTATCTCTTCCCAATCGATATCCAGCCTTTGCTGCCTGGCTATTCCATAGCGGCGATAAAATTGAATGGTATCATAAAGCGCTTTTTTTATGACATTCCCCTTTTGCATTTGGACAATTTTAATATGCCGGGATCCCAAGTCTATTCCTATCATTATTCCCTCACTTTATATTTTTAAGCATATTGATGAATGCTTCCATCCTCATGCGGCTGCGTCCGTCCAGTTTCCCGGGGCCTTCGCCTTCCAGCGTTAAAAAAGGCAGGTCTATTTTTTCCCGGAAAATCATGTCTTCGATTTGCCGGTAACAAAAGGTCTGGGTGTAATGAATCACTCCGTCGACCCTGCGCAGCCTGATTTGCTCCTCTATGTCCTCCAGGCGGGCGAACGCACCGTACGGATAAGTATACATAAGATATTGCTGGTAAATATCTGCGGTTACATAAGGCATTGAAAATTGCCTTTGTACTTCATTAAAAACGATTCGGGCCCCCATGGATTCAGTTACTGCATATAGATCAGTAAAAATAGGCGGTACTCCTATATAAGCCAGCCGTACTTCATCCTTAAAAGGTTGGCGCTTTTTTGCCCCGGCAATAAAATCATACAAATCTTTTTTGAATTGCAGAGGGTCACTGTTGAAATCACTGGAAGATACCAGGTAATAATGATTTTCCCCGCCGGAAACCAAATTATCCTGCCAGGTCATTGTATCGATCTGCCGCAGTAAATTGCGGACCTCCTCCAGACTCTGTTTTATCGAATGTACTTGTTCGATATCAACCGCAAAATAATGCATCAGTTTTTTGATTTGCAGCTGCACACCTTCTCTATCCCGTTCAAAGGGAAAGGCAAAAGGAATGGTCTTGATACCTTTGAGCTGCAAAGTCTCCATCAAAGCCTGGGTGTTGCTGCAGTCCCCCTGCATTACCGCAATCACTGCTTCCGGCTGACTTTCTAAAGCAACAGAGTATAAACCCTTGATCCAGCCGCAGGTATTCCGAGGATAACCAGCCTCTTCTGCCTTCTCTACCATTGCGGCAGCTTGTTGGTCGGCAATAAAAATATTATTCAGATCCACCGGCACTTTATTAGCTGCCAGTAGAATTTCAACCGGAATAGAAGTAGTAAAGGCGATCTTTTGCATTTTCCCCCTCGATCTGCTAGCTCAGCTTAACTTTATCGACGTGTTTTATCACATCACCGATCAATAATTTCCCTACATTATAAAAGGAAAGATCTTCTCCGCTGACAAAAAATTGTCTCACCGGTTCTGAGTCGCTGTCATTGAGCAATTCATGTGATTCCAAAAGCGCTTTTAATTCATCCACTGTTTCTCCAGCTGTATCAATTAATACCAGGGAATCCTCCGTATATTTTTTTATAGACGGAACCAGGAAAGGATAATGTGTACAGCCCAAAATGACTGTGTCAGCCTGCCAGTCTAAGAGTGGATCAAAATAAGACTTTATCGCTGCCTCAGCTTCCGGTCCTGTCAGCTTGCCCGCCTCCACCAGGGGTACTAGCCTGGGGCAGGCGACCTCCATTACTTCAACATTTTTATTAAGACTGACAATGCTTTTGGTAAAGGCCCGGCTATCAACCGTGGCCTGTGTCGCTGCCACCCCAATTTTACCGTTTCGGGTGGAAGCTATCGCCTGTCTGGCACCTACTTCCAACACTCCCAATAAAGGCAGCGTATAGTTATTGCTTATAAGGGGGAGCGTTACGGAGGAATGGGTCCCGCAAGCAACCACGATGGCTTTGCAATTCTTTTTCATCATAAATTTCATAATATCCTGTGCATATGTTAGTAATTGTTCCCGGGTCTTTTCTCCATAAGGAACGTGGGCAGTATCTCCAAAATAAATAAAACTTTCCTGCGGCATTTTATCTAATAAAGACTTAACAACTGTTAAGCCTCCTACGCCAGAATCAAATATACCAATTGGATCCGTTTTCGGCAAAATAACACCTCATTTTTAAGATGATTGAGATAAGAGGCAATTCATTACATAAATGTATCACTTTTAGACTCTATATTCCAGTAAAACTGTAACCATCAGCTGACAAGAAAAAAGGAGCCAGTCTGAGTCTTAAAACTGCAACTGCTCCTTTGGTGATCAGCAATCGATCGAATATCAGATGCTGTAATCCGGTTCAATGGGGCTGGATAAGTCCAAATACCCCCCCAGTTGAGTAGTCTTTTCTCCATTTATCATAAAAGTTACTTTTTTGACCGTGGGAAATTGACCTACGGTATTGGCAATGGCGTAGACCATCAATTGTTCCTGGTTTTCGTTTTCCACCAAGGCTGCTTCAGAGCTTAGATCTACAATACATAAACCTTCCGGTTTGATATTTATATCCAGAAGTTCAGTCCCGGCGGGTAAGGGACTGCTTAAAGATTTGTTGCCCGGTCCTGAAAGCAATTCTTCCAATGTTTTGCGTGCAATACCTTCCGTTTTTGGGATGGTTCGCTTTTCTGCTTCCAGACTCGCACCGTCTGCAGTCACAAAATACAACTCAACATCTACACTTTCACCCAGGATTATGTCCCCGGTCTGGTCTTCTACCTTGGGCGGTACTTCGGTCTTCTGGTCTTCCGGCAAGAGTTTGATCAAGTTCTGCCAGTTTTTAAAGTTTTCGTTTTTGGAAATTTCAGAACAGCCTGTATTCATCAGACATAAAACAATAATCAATATACCGGCAATTTGTCTTAATGCTCCATGCATAATACTCCTCCTCCTTTTACTATTAAAAGATACGAATGAAGGAAGGAAAATATAACCTTACGAAAAAAAAAGGAGGGTACCCGGTAAGGTACCCCCAGAAGGAGGAGTTAATAAAAAATTGATACGGATACCAATTTCTTTTGCTGGTTATCAAACACGGTCAAACTTTGTACTTGGAATGGGTATCCATCATATTTTTCTTCTCATGGCGGACAATATTTATCAGGTTATCACGATTTAAATCATCCACCAGATATAAGGACCCATTCGCCCGATTAGCCAGTTTTTCAAGGAATAAGCTGTTCGATTCAACACCGATACAAATAAGTCTGATTTTGTTTTCCGGTATATGAGCTGCTGCTTCCAACGCATCTGCTTTGGGATCCAGCGTCCATAAAGCTGAATTAGGTATTCCGTCAGTTATCAACACCAGTAACGGATTTCTCACCCGGTTTTCTTTGATCAGGTTCACTGCCGTCATGATACCGTCAGCCAAAGGGGTAAGTCCTGCCGGGCTTATGGTAGCAAGTCCTTTGCTCAATACCCTTTGATTACGGGTAAATGGAACCACCACCTGGCTGTTTCTTTCCTGGAAAGTTACCACAGCAACCTTTTCTTTACCAGTCAATAACAAGTGCTCAGCCAAATAGCAGGCTGCCTGTCTTTTGTCACCAGCCATACTGCCGCTGGCATCTATTAGCAAACATACATCGATCGGAATGTATTGCTTTTTGCTGTAAAAATGCAGATCTTCTTTTTTTATGGTTAACCGTTCGTCCCCGCGCATCATGCTGTTCTTTTTTGCCTGGACGATGGACTCGGGTACAGCTAAATCACCAGACCAATTTTTATAAGGATTATTTATTGTTTTATTACGGTTGGTAAACTCAATATGGGAGGTATTTTGGTTCACTTCCCCCAGTTTTTTAAATCTGCTGCTGCCCTTGGCCGGTATTTTTCGTATATTTTTCCGTATTTCTGTTTCCAGTTCGCATTTATGATTGACCACAAAATCTTTAAGTTTTATCCCATTCTTGGTAAGTACTTTCCCAAATGGGGTGTTTTTAATGACCTCCAGGTCTTCAAGCTGTTGAACAAATTCTTCAACATCGCCCCATTTTTTCTTCTGCTGCTCAATCCCTTTGCGTTTGAAGATATTCGTCGAATAGCTTTCCATAAATTCCTGAATTTCTTCTACCCCGCCAAACTTTTCTGCCATTTTTATGATCAGCTGATTGACGTTTTCTTTATCCGGCAGCGCCATAGCCGTCTGGCCTTTTATTTTCTTCCAGGGGATTTTAATATAACCGGAAAAATCCTCTTGTTTTTGTTTTTGGTTTCCATGATTGATATTACGAACTTTGGCCAATTTGATATCGGAAGCGATAATCAACTCTTCGACGGCTTCAGCAATAATATATACCATATAATATTCTTCACGGTTAAGCCGCGCTAAAATATGAACATGATCCCGGCCTTCTTCCCCTTCAACATAAGGTTTGACAATATTTTGGCAGAGGTCATATAAAACACCTCCACCCATACTGGTGGTAATGAATATCTTGTTGGCATATTCAGTTACCATGCGGAAGCGTTCGTCGTCATTATATTTTAACTGCGGGTTTTTTTCCAAAAAATTTTCATCAATGGCCTGAAAGATGATCCGGGCTACCTCAGTCGGGTCAACTTCTCCCTCTTTATGGTACACATCAATATGAACCACCTGATCGGCATCGACAAAGTCCAGAAAAGTTTTGCCGGCGTCACAGTTGAGCAAGATCTTGATCTGCCCTTTCAGCCTTTTTTCCGGCATACGGGCATGGGCTTTACGGCTTACTACCGTGCTTTCTCCCAATCGAACGCCCTGATTCTGTCCGAAATAGAGGCTGAGGTAATTACCTACGGCATCAGCTTTATCAATGTTGGATTGATTCGACATTTACCCGGCCCCCTTAATCATCATCCTTCATTGGGGGTTAAACTCTTTTCCGTATTCACCAGATCACTTCTGCGGATATCCTTGAGCGGTGTAGCATTATGCGGAAAATAGTCCGGATCTGCTTCCTTGTCGTTTTTCTTTCTATTTTTGAAACTTAAAATCCCGTCTTTCACACCTTTTGAATCAACATCATTGATCATTCGAACCATGGTATCGCTGTCGACCCGGTGTTTTAAGACCAATGGAATCATATGGGTAACATCATTGATGGCAACCTTATCACGGCCTTTGATAATACTGTGCAGGATTGCGCCCGACTGCATAGCTTCAATGGCTCTGATACTTTCAAGATTATGTTTGATATATAAACGAGCGATATAATTACGCAGGAAATCAGGTAAATCTGCTTTTTCATATTGTCCGGCCCATTTAACAATATTGCTGCGGAATACTTCATTTTTGCCCTCTTCAACTGCGGCTTCCCTCTCCTTGGCCTGAGCCTTCCATTGGTGCGAATTCTCTTTGAGCATTTGAGATAAAATGTCTACAGAATTAGGCCGTCCCATATAACAAACCATATCAAAACGATCCGACAACTGTCTTCTTATTTCTTCAACCGGACCAGGGTCTTCATCAGGATTGGAAGCAGCCCATACCGATACGCTCACGGTAACATCAACCACTGGTAACCCAGCCTCTTCAATTTGTATATGTCCTGGTTTATTGCCCATAACATCAAGCAATATATCTGTGATTTCCGGGGAGGTGTCTGCCAAGCGATTTATTTCATCAATAAAAATTATGCCGCGATGTGCCTGAGGGATCAATCCCGGCAGAAGCTGGGCCTCCGGATGACTAATATCTGTTAATCTGGCCAAATCTACACTTCCTGCCACTGTTCCGACCTTGGCAGAGTGTGATATCTCCAAAAAAGGCATGGGTATCTCTTCTGTCCCCAGATTGCTGATTTCATTCGGGCTCATATTTCGGTGATGCGGACAATGCGGTGCTGCAGGATCGCAATTGTATACACATCCTTTTATCCGGGTAATGTTGGGCAGAATACCTTTTGCCGCGCGCATAATAGTGGTTTTACCAGTGCCTCTTAATCCTTCCGCATGGATATGCAACGGTTCACCAACCAAACTTGCGACTATCGACATCATTACTAGTTCAAATAAAGCTTCATTACCTTCATATCGTTCAAGCTTGTAAAAAGGTATCATTTACACCCCTCCTTCTATATTTTTTTCATTTGCAGTCAGTTTTTCGTCCCCACTAACTGTAAATATAAAATGTTTTGCCTCCTTTCATCATTTTTAAAAACCGTTCTAGTTATCTAAACTAACTATATATCATTTTGTGATATTTTTCTCTATATTTGTATTGATTGGTTGAATTAAAAGGATATTTTGTACTAGCTTGTTATTTAAATAACGAATTTATAATAACTGGTGATATTCCACCAATTCCCGCCTTTTTCCTGAATAATAAGAATGCATTATTACAGGCAATTTAAAGCAACAATGCTTTCAGGATGTTATTTTTTCAGCATGGTAGTTTCTCCCCCAATTAGACAATTATCGTTCCCAATCAGACATTATATCGGTATAGTTATCATTGTATGCCTAATTTCTGCCGTAATGATTTTGCTTTGGACCGACTCAGGATAATATTTTTATCTGCGTCTTTCAAACGGAGTAAATAGGAGCCTTCACCAAAATTCATGATTTCCTGGATATAATTCAAATTAACGATAAAAGCTTGATGGGCGCGGAAAAAAATATTTAAATCCAATCGTGATTCCAGTTCCGTTAAGGTATAGTTGCTAAGATATCCCTCATTAGGGGTACTGATGAATACTTTCTTGCCCTGGCTTTCACAGAAGATGATGTCATTCTGATTCAGAAGCGTGATTTTTCCTTTTTCTCTTACCGGCAGCTTATTGGAATAATATTCATAGTTTTTATAGCGTTCCAGCATGAAATCGATTCTTTCTTTCATCTTCTGGCGCACTAATTGTTCTACTACATCGCGGTGAGCAATATGCCATTTTGCTCTGTTAATGGTTTTTTCAATTCGGGTTTGCCCCACCGGTTTTACTATATAATCGATGGCCCCCAAATCAAAAGCTTCCACCGCCATATCTTTTTTTGCGGTAACAAAGACAAATAAAGGCGGATCTTTTAGAGCCTGCAATTTGTAAGCAGTTTCTAATCCGCCCATTTCCGGCATGGAAATATCCAAAAAAACCAGGTCGATTTTTTTCTCCTGACATAGGAGCAAAGCTTCCAAACCATGTACAGCTTCTCCGATGATTTCAACATCATTTATCTGTTCAAGCACATATCTTACAACGATTCTTTCTCTTTCGTCATCATCAACGATCAGAACTCTTACAGACATTTAGCCAACTCCTCATCCAAAGTCGGTTAGGTTGAAACAAAATTATTTTATCCTCTTAAATATATAGTTTTTTACGATATAAAACAACTCGAAATCTGTAATTATCGCGGGATTTTCTTGCAATAAAGAGGTTATCTTTACCCTTACAGGACTGGTTTTGCACCGGCTTTTCGTATAATATCTATACAGGCATCTCAGTAATAAGTTTTGCAGGAGGTTTATAATGCGTTACGAAGGAACGGTTTACCGTCCGCCCAGTGAAGCAAACAGTCTTTTGATTCAAGCCACCATAGGGTGCCCCCATAATAAATGCACCTTTTGCAGTATGTATAAAGGCACAAAATTTCGTCTGCGGTCAGTGGAGGAAATCAAAGAAGATTTGACCGCCGCCCGACATTACTATGGTGATTTCATCTCTTCCATTTTTTTCCCGGATGGCAATACAATTATCATGAAAACCGATCAACTGCAGGACATATTCACTTATGCCAAAGAATTGTTTCCGAATCTTAAGCGGATAACCGTTTACGGTTCTGCCCGTTATATCAACAAAAAAAGCGAAGCTGAACTGATCCGTCTTAAGGAGGCAGGACTTACCCGGGTCCACACCGGCATGGAAAGCGGAGATAATGAAACATTAAAGCGGATCAATAAAGGTACCACTGCCGACGATATTATCGCAGCCGGATTAAAGCTTAAGGCAGCGGGAATTCAGACCAGCGAATATTATCTGACTGGAATCGGCGGTGTTGAACGGACGAAAGAGCATGCTGTAAACAGCGCAAAAGCTTTAAGCGCTTTCAGTCCTGATTTTATAAGGATAAGAACTTATGTCCCCGTTCCCGGAACACCTTTATATGAAGATTATCGATCTGGCATCTTCCAGTTATTATCTCCCCATCAGGCATTAAGGGAAATAAGGCTATTAGTTGAAAACCTTCAATGCGATCAGTCCGTAGTTCTCAGTGATCATGTGGCAAATTACTGGGATGTAAACGGAGTTATTCCCAATGATCGGGAGATTATGCTGGCAGGAATTGACGAAGCATTGACGTATGATGAATCAAGTTTCAGGCCGGCACATATAAGCAGATTATAGTCTCTGTTTTGATTCATTGTCTCAATTTTGATAATTTATGTGTCTGCTTTTGTAGACTAATTATGTTGGACAGTTTCCTTTTTGTAATCGTTTCCCCCGTTTTGTCCGACTTTTATAATTTTATTGTGACATGGCATTGTTATTGCATTATAGAATTGCAGGGGGGGGATACACATAAATGAGTGTATTACCAAATTTTTCGGAGGCTATTAGGACGTCATTAGCCTCCCATTTTTTTGCCTATTTACTCTTGCCCGGCTTTTTTCCCCTCCGGCGGATTAATAAATATTTCTGCCCCGGCAAACTCGAACCAATCACTTAATTTCCAATAGACGCCGCGGCTCAGGCGGGTATCAGCCTTCCATCTGAAATCGATATACGGGACATCATCTTTTAAAGTCAGTTTCATGCGTTTATTCAAAGGCATCTCCTGCAGATCATGAAATACCAGGGTAAAAGTATGGTCTTCGTTTTCCATGATACCGGTAGCCAGGAAAGGTGCATCTTCTACCGTGATGGGATTGATATCATCCCCGATTTTTATAAAAAATTTCCCCTCTTCGTCCCGGTCGATATTGGTTGCCAATATATTTAAAATAGGCCGTCTGAACATTTCTGCTTCGCCAAAATACCACTTGCCGTTGGCTCTAATCGTGATCTCCTTTAAATCCAATTTTATTCCCTCGCTTTGCATTCAATTCCATCTGTTTCTAGATTCTCCGCCATTAAAGCTAAATCCTGCAAAAACAACGATTCCGGATGAGGATAGCGGTTTTCGAACACAGATGGTTAGCAGGTCATGCGAACCAGGGAAAACTTCCAGGCTCCTATAAGATTCATTCAATAACTGCTATATTTGCCTGGTCAGATTCAAGCGTTCTCTGCCTGTTTCATTTCCAGGGAGCGGTTATATATATCTTCGATATCCTTGTCAGTTACTTCCCGATTCCCCATCTTCAGACCGGCTAATGAAAAATTGTGTTTTCTGCCCAACGCTCTAAAATACTCAATGGTTTCGAGCGGAAGTTTCATCCCGATGCTGTAGTCCTGATAATCACCTTCCAGGGCCAGTAAAACCGTTTCTGCCAGGCAAGCCATATTGACCCCGTCACGGTATCCCAGATTCGGACCAAATCTTATCTGATCGGGAAATTGTACTAACCCGCCTTCCAAAATCAGTACATCGTTTCTGACGGCATATACTTCAGGGGCAATATCTGCGGGTCTGGCAACATCACACACCACTGCACCCGGCTTTAAATGCTGGGGATAAATAAGATATTCGGGAGAATTGCTGGCAGCAACGATCAAATCGCAGTTTATTAGTTCTCTATCAATATCGATACTCAAGGTCAGCGGACTGGGTATTTTAAGATAAGCACATATTTCATTCAGTTTATCCACGCTAAGGTTATTAGCTTGATTCAAATCCAGCAAATAAGCTGATCCAATCTCTGATTTATCATGGGCCAAAAGCAGGCTGACTTTTTCCAGCCAACCGCTCAAACCTCCATACTCGCCGGCGTTTCTCCTTTTGACCGCCAGGGCGATTACTTCTGCCGCCAAGGAATGCAACCTGTTTTTGCTGCTGACCGGATGATCAGCGTTACCCAGTAAAGTAATATGTGGCACTCGTTCTGAAAGCATCAAGGAGCAGGTCCTGCCGATAGAACCGCTGGCCCCTACAACCGCGCCCCGGACTTGGTCAAAATCTTTCCTCATCTTTTGTGCGCCCTGGTAGAGGGCTTCCATAGCCATCAAAACTGTAAAACTGTTGCCACTGGTAATTGCCACATTTCTTCCCTGCACTGCTCTGCCTCCCCGGGTCGCAACGGACGTCAAAGCTCCAAGTCCTACAATTTTAGCCCCGAGGTCCCGCCCTAAATCAACGGCTGCTGTTATGGTCTTTACCACTTCTTCCCTGGGCAAATTCATCATCTGCCGGGCACCATAAGGAACGCCAATCAGCCAGCCTTCAGCAATTTTACCTGCTGCAGACCGAATGGCAGGCATATGGCAAACCAAACCGGGTTCATCATTTTTACTCTCCCATTCCATAAGTTCATACAGTTCTGATCTGGAAAATATTGAAAACGAGGGGTTATTGGCTGTCATATCTTCCGGTGCAGGGTAATGGACAATAAAAGCAAACTTTTCCTGAGCTGTTTCACCTGCTTTAAGATTTGATGCCTTGGTCGCTTTACTTACCAGTCGGTAATCAGTCAATTTGGAGTAAGTTTTGTTATCTCCGATCAGAAAACGATAAAGTTGGGCGTAGTCTTTTATTTTCATGATGCTGCAAATATGAGAAATCTTACTCATGACCAGATCGATTTCTTCATAGGTTATCGTAAACGTCGGCTGTAATCTTAGAGTCATTGGATTGTTTAAAAAGGGAGCCACGCGAATTTGATGACAATTGAGGAGGTAGCCGGCCAATAGTCCGGTAAATCCTTTTCTGTCAGCCAGATAGACCATATCATAGGAACCGCAATCATCCAAATCGCAAAATTCCACACCTACCATCAGACCTTTACCCCTGACTTCCTTGATCACCTCCGGAAAGGCAGCAGCTAATTCCCGGGCTTTACTCAGAAGGTATTCGCCTTTGGCTTTTACTTCCTTAATAATTCGCCGGTCATCCTTTAATAACTGGTCGATCACTGCACTGCCTACTGCGCAGGTAAGATTGTTATTGGCAAAGGTGGAACTATGCAGTGATCCGAAATCATCATTGAATACCCGGGGAGAACTTAAGGTTACTCCCAATGGCAGCATTCCTCCTCCCAGGGCTTTTGCCAGCAGCATGATATCAGGTTCGATCCCTTCTTCCTCACAGGCAAAGAGATATCCAGTTCTGCCCAGACCGGTCTGGATCTCATCAACAATAAATACCACACCAAATTCCCTGCAGATTTCCTGTATCTGTTTGAGATAACCTGGTTTAGCAGGAATAATACCGCCTTCTCCCTGGACAGGTTCTACGATAAAAGCTGCCACCTGCTCTGCTTTTTCAGCGAGAATTGATTTTAGAGCCCCGGTGTCATTATACGGGATATACTCAAAATAAGGCGCGGGTGCAGCAAAAGGGGTCTGATATACTTCACGCCCTGTAGCTGAAAGTGCTCCCAGTGTCTTGCCATGGAAACTGCGCTCAGTGGAAATAATAATTTTCCTGCCGGTTGCCGAACGTGCCATTTTGATGGCTGCTTCCACCGCTTCAGTGCCGCTTTGTGCAAAAGTAGCATAACACAGATCGCCCGGCGAACAATCAGCCAGCTTATTGGCCAGTTTAACCGCTTCTACCGGTATGGAAGGCTGTACCAAAGTAGGAATCCGCTGTTTTTTTACCCGTTCCAATGCTTCCCAGATAAATTCCGGGTTATAGCCAAAAGGTACCGCCCCATACTGGGCTATAAAGTCAAGATACTTTACCCCTTCCGGATCGGTCAGATAATTTCCTTCGCCTTGTACGTATTCTTTATCGATTTTAAAAGTATTTAACACTTTATAAATGGTTGGATTGAATAAATCTTTGCGATTTAACGGCATCAGACAACTCCCTTTCATGTGCACATGTTTGTGCAACCTCTTAATTTATATATATTTTATAGATAAATCCGCCTTTGTCAAACGCAAACCGTATGATATTGCAATTCACTGGTTATACTATGAGTAGTATTTGGTATTTATCAGGAGGTTTAAGCATGGAAGATAACGGCATGAAAACCAGAGAAGGATATGATCTGGGGACTTTTGAGTTTCTCAGGACCGGTTGGTGGATCTGGCATGTAATTGCTATCGCCGCAGTTTTTTATATTGGCTACCTATTTGGCGGTAATGCTTATTAGCAATAAATAATTGAAAGAAAAATAAAGCCCTTGGCGAAAATCTCGCCAGGGCTTTTATAATTATCTTTTTACCACTCCGGAGGCAGCTTCTTAAGCTGCGCCAAGTTGAATACCGGACCATCCAAACAGATATATTCGCTGCCAATGTTGCATCTGCCGCATTTGCCGATTCCGCATTTCATACGCGCTTCCAGAGTAGTAATGACCTGTTCATCAGTAAAGCCCATCTTCTCCAGAGCCTGCAAAACAAATTTAATCATGATCGGAGGACCGCAAGTGACCGCGATCAGCCCTTGGGGATCAGGGTTGATTTCCTGCAGATAAGAAGGTACAAAACCAACATGCCCGGACCAATTCTCTTCCTCATTATCAATGGTCACAAAGACTTCAGTATCTTTCATGGCCGGCCATTTTTCAAACAATTCATCTTTAAAACACAGGTCCGCATAACTCCTGCTGCCATATATAATGGTGATCTTGCCGTAATCCTCCCGGTACTTGAAACAGTATTTGATAAAAGAACGAAGGGGGGCCAGACCAATTCCGCCGCCGATAAAAAGCATATCTTTGCCTTTGCATTCTTCCACCGGGAAACCATTGCCATATGGACCTCTGACTCCTATCATCTGACCGATATCAATATTATGCAGCTGTTCCGTTAAAAGGCCCACGCTTTTAATGGCAAACTGCAGGTGATCATTCTCTTCCTGCCAGGAAACCGAAAACATGCCTTCACCTACCGGAACATGCGAAACCATCGCTAACTGCCCTGGCATTACATTAAAGGGTACGCCTCCGTTTTCACTTCTGACATAAAAGGTTTTTACATCAGGTGTTTCATCTTTGATATCCACTACTTCGACCATGGAGGGAACAAGCGGATTTTCGCAGTTACATTCAGCCATTATTAAACGTCCGCCTCCTTAACTTTTTCAATGACTTTTATGATACTTACGCCGGCCGGACATACCACAATACAGCGTCCACAGCCGGTACATAAGGGTTCACCGTATCTTTCCTGAAAGAACTGCAGTTTGTGCAAAAAGCGGTTACGAAATCTTTCCTTGTCCAGTTCCCGTGGATTGTGACCACCGGCCATCTGCGAATATTCCCTATACATGCAGGAATCCCAGCAGCGGAAGCGGTATCCTTCTTCACCGGCAGTCTTTACCTGTATATCAAAGCAATAGCAGGTGGGGCACATATAGGTGCATATCCCGCAATTGTGGCAAGGATAAGACATATCTTCCCACATGGGATGATCAAACATATCTTTCAGCTTTTCTGCTACTCCCTCATAATCAACTTTACGTTTAAAGTTTTTTAAGGTCGGGAGAGTCGCTTCCTGTTCCTCCAGAAGATCTTTAATGAGTTCAGTTACTGCTTCCCCTTTATCGCTTTTTGCTTCCCAGGCAAAATCGCCTTCTCCTATATCATGGATCAGGACATCCGCGTTTTCAGGTTCATTAGGGCTTACGCCCATGGAATCACAGAAGCAGCTTGTTCCCGGGTTATAGCAGGCATTGACGATCATTACCGTACTTTTTCTTCTGGCCCGGTAAAACTCATCCTCATAGCTTTTGGTGAAGAAAAGTTCATCCAAATAATCGATGGCCTTTAAATCACAGGAACGGAGGCCAAAAATGATTTTCGGTTCACTTTCTTCAAATACCTGATCGATGTTGATCTTCTGTCCTTCGCTTTTAAAGCCATACATCTTTTCTGTCTGTGGAAATACAATACTTTTCGGGGGTTGGTAGACATTCAAAGTATCCAGCATAATATCGTCATAATCTTCGTTATATGTCCGGTAGGAAAAGAATCCGGTCTGTGCCCCCCGCTGTATTGGCACATAAACATCATGCTCTTTGGCAAGCGCTTCAATCACCTTTTCCACTTTGGCTTTCTTCATTACTTTCATCCCTTACACCCCTTTTTACAGAAAATCGTCGGGATCATTCTCCCGGTACTGACTGAGTGGTGGTTTGGCCCCCTCTTCATACTTCAATCCCGCATCAAAGGGACCGAAGAAACTGTCAACATCCTTGATCAGCTTTTGATTTAAAAGCATTAAAGGTATATGCACCGGGCAAACCCGCTCACACTCTCCACATTCAATACATCTGCCGGTCATATGGGAAGCTCTGATGATATGATACATCATATTGTCGCTGGTGTTTGCTTCCCTTCCCACCCACTGGGGTCTGGACTCATCGAAAATACAGGTACGGCAGTTGCACGCGACACATGCCTGTCGGCAGGCATAACATCTGATACAGGTGGAAAGTTTGTCTTCAAAAAACGCATACCTTTCGTCCGGTGTCATGGCTTCAATTTCCTTGACCTTTTTAAACCTCTCACCCTGCATTCGCGGGGGTTGTTCCTCCCCTAACAGCACATCATAGATGACCGGATTAGGCTGGATGCAGTCATTGCATTTGTCTGCTTCAAGGTCAGCATTTGCCGTCTTTTCAAATCCAGACTCATTTCTGAAAGCTTTCAAAGGATCTTTCATGCCCGGGCAGCATACGCCCACAATATACAGTCGGTCACGGGTAAACTGATGATCTTCCAGAAGTCTGACGATCCCCCGGGAATCACAGCCTTTTACGACGATTCCAATTCTTTGTTTCCCGTCACGAAACCGTAACAAGGCATTGGAAAGATTATGAACGGAAAATTCATCAAATATGATCTTCTCAACCTCTTCGGCACTACGGGCAAAAAAGGGCATACTTTGAAAATCGAACTCACTTTTCTCCCAGGCCAAAAACATGTCGATCTTTTTTTCTTCAAATAGCTTACGGGCAATATCTTTTATTTGATTGGTTATTTCTCTCATTTCGCATACCTCAACTTTCTGTTGGGGCCAAGAGCAGTCACATCATCCACCAGTTTTTTCATGACTTCCTGAAACTTCGTACCTTCGGAACCGGAAATCCATGCCGTCTGGTATCTGCCAGGCTCAATACCCATATACTCAAGCAGACTTTTCATGATCGTATGGCGCCGCCGGTTGTAGTAATTGCCACTACCATAGTGACACTCTCCGGGGTGTCACCCGGATAAGAGGACTCCGTCAGCCCCCCGGTTAAAAGCCCTTAATACCAAATTAGGGTCCATCCTGCCTGAACAAGGAGTTCTTATGATTCTCACACTGGCGGGATACTCCAAATGATTCAGCCCGGCCAGATCTGCTGCTGCATACGTACACCAGTTGCAGGCAAAAACGATTATTTTCGGTTGGTATTCTTTGTTTTCATCTATAGACACAGTGCATCCACCTCCGCTGCCAGTTGTTCATCAGTAAATCCTTTAAGATTTATAGCAGTCGTCCGGCAGGCAGGCAGACAAGCTCCGCATCCCTGACACAGACTGGGATTGATATCAGCTATACGGCGGGTTATCGGTTCGCCGTGACAACGTTCGGCCAGTTGTTTAATGGAAATAGCCTTATATGGGCATATGGGCACACAGAATTCGCAGCCGGAGCATTTTACGTAGTCAACTTCTGCAATCAACGGTTCAGTGGCTAGCTCATTTTTGGCAAAAAGTCCTAATACCTTAACTGCGGCAGCGCTGGCCTGGGCTACGGTGTCAGGGATATCTTTGGGTCCCTGGCAGGTACCGGCCAGATAAACTCCGGCGGAAAATGTTTCTACCGGCTGCAGTTTCGGATGAGCTTCCTGGAAGAAGCCGTCTTTATCAGTTGAAAAACCTATTGTTTTCGCTAACTCTTTGGCCCCTGCTGCAGGCACCATCGCTGTTGCCAAAACCACCATATCTACTTCTACTTCCATGGGCTTGCTTAAAAGGGTATCTTCTGTCTTCAGAACCAATTTATCTCCTTTAGGATAAATTTTGCTGACCCGGCCCCTGATATATTTGGCGCCGGCTTTTTGCGAACGCATATAAAATTCTTCATAACCTTTGCCGGCGGTTCTGACATCCATGTAAAATACATAGGCTTCGGAATCAGGATTCTTTTCTTTTAACTGGTAAGCATGTTTCGCCGTAAACATGCAGCAAGCTCTGGAACAATAACTTTTTCCTTTGGTATCATCTCTGGAGCCAACACATTTGATAAAAGCTACGCTGTCCGGGATCTTGCCATCTGACGGCCTCTTGATTTTTCCTCCCGTAGGCCCGCTGGAACTGGACAATCTTTCAAAATGCAAACTGGTGATCACATCAGGATACATGCCATATCCGTATTCACCGTAAGCTTTCTCCCATTCAAAAAGGTCAAATCCAGTCGCCATCACGATTGCTCCGATGTCCTCTGAAACCAGTTCTTCCTTGTCTTCATATCGGATCGCCTTGGTGGGGCAGACTTTTTCACAGATACCGCACTTGCCGTTTAATAACTTGGTACAGTGCTCAGCATCGATATATGGTTTGCCTGGTACTGCCTGGGGATACATCATGCGCACCGCGGTAGTTTGTCCCATCCCCATGTCAAAAGCATCAGGTATTTTTTTGGTAGGACATTTTTCCATACAGGTTCCGCATCCGGTGCAAAGATCCCAGTCTACATATTTAGCCCGTTTTTTTATGGTTACTTTAAAATTGCCTATATATCCATCTACTTTTACGACTTCCGCCATCGTCATCAACTGAATGTTAGGATGCTGTGCCACAGCAACCATCTTGGGTGAGCCAATTCAGGCGGCGCAGTCCATGGTGGGAAAGGTCTTGTCAATCTGACTCATCTTTCCGCCGATGCTGGCCTCCTTTTCTACCAACAGCACTTTATGCCCGGCTTCAGCAATATCCAATGCAGCCTGCATCCCGGCAATTCCTCCGCCGATCACCAAAGCTTTTTTGGTAATGGGGATGGTTGATATTTTCAATGGTTTATGGCGCAGCACTTTACTTACTGCCATTCGCACCAGATCTTCGGCCTTCTGGGTCGCTTCGGCCCGGTCTTTATGAACCCAGGAGTTTTGTTCCCGGATGTTCGCCATCTCAAACATGTAAGGATTGAGCCCGCCGTCTTCTACCGCCTTGCGGAAGGTTTTTTCATGCATACGCGGTGAACAGGAAGCTACAACCACCTGCTGCAGGCCATGTTCCTGGATAGCGTTTTTAATTAAATCCTGCCCGGGGTCAGAACACATATATTTATAATTGGTGGCAAAAATTACGCCGGGCATATTCTTAGCGGCTGCGGCCACTTTTTCCGTATCGACTACGGAGGCTATATTGGTGCCGCATTCACACACAAAGACGCCAACTCTTCTTTTCATAGTTATCTCCTCTCTAGCTGTTAAACCATTTTTATACCTAAATCAAGAAGTCCTTACTCTTTGCTTTTTTCCCGCTTTTTCAGTTCACCGGACACATAAGCCTCGGCAGCTTTCACTGCTTTATCATTATCGGTAGCTAAAAGTTCCGCCAGCTTCTGTATCTTTTTCTCGTCATTTTTAACGATTTCTGTCAGGATCGCAGCTCTTTCTTCATCCTCAATGAGTTTGGCAGCGATTTTGTCAGGATTCTTCTGAAGTGATTTTATAAATGCCTGTATCTTCTTCTGGATTTTTTCTTCGTCCACTTCTTCCGCCGGTGCGGCTTTGGCTTCAGCCTGTTGTTTTTCTTTGGCCGCGATTTCTTCTGCTCTTTTGCTTACTTCCTTAAGATAACTCACAGCTTCTACAAAATGTTTGTTTACCTTTACCCTTTCAGGACTGTCGCCGCAGGCAATTGCCAGAAGCTCAGTTACATAGTAAACAGGAAGATTGAATATTTCACCACTGCCCTTCTCAGCACTTTTCTGCCGCATATCCAGATTCATCATACATAAGGGACAAGCGGTTACAATACATTCTGCACCTGAGTCTTTGGCATTTTTTAGTACCGCTGCAATCATCTTCTGCCCTATTTCCGGCTGGGATGTTCCCAGTGCTGCTCCACAGCATTCGGTTTTAAATGCCCATTCAACGGCTTCTGCCCCCAGGGCTTTTACGATATTATCCATACTCTGTGGATATTCTGCATCATCAAAGCCGGTATGTGCTTCAGGCCTTACTAAAAGGCATCCGTAATAACAGGCCGCTTTCATTCCTTTTAATGGTTTGGTCACTTTATCAGCTATTTTATCAAGTCCAACCTCTTGGGTTATATAATTTAAAATGGAATAGGTCTCGTTTTCCGCCTTGTATTCCATGCCGATGACCTGCTCCACTTTGGCTTTTAATTCACTGTCGCTTCTAACTGTATGCTCAGTGTTTCTAAAACGATTATAGCAGGCTGCACAAGGTGCCAACACATTAAGTCCGGTCTTCTCTGCTATAGCCAGATTTCTGGCAGGAAGTGCGATCGACAAAAGTTTGTCCGTATTATGGCCGGAAGTTGCTCCACAGCAATTCCAGTCATCGATCTCCACTAACTCAAACCCTAATATCTCTGCTGTTCTTTCGGTTGATACTCCGTATTCTATGGCACTGCCTTCCAGGGAACAGCCGGGATAGTATGCTACTCTCATTTTATTTCTCCTCCCTCTGTTCCTGTACCCGGGCAAAGATCTTCTTCATCTGGTCTCTCCCTTTGATTCTTACCGGCAGGATATTTATTTTGCCTCTCTGTACCATGGGAAGTCCTAACCCTGCGTCTTTAAACGGCTGCATGGTTACAGCGTTATGCTGCAGGAGTATGCCTGCTTCGTAGGTTCTGCCAAACATCTTTACGGTACGTAAAAAGGCGTCATTGAACGCAGCTACTTTGTTATCCCCTTTTTTGCCTCGTCTTAATGCTTCTCTTCTTAGAGAATCCATCAGGGTTGCGATTTCAACTCCCCGCGGGCATCTCTCCGAGCAGGTCTCACAAGTGGCACAAACCCAGATACTATTAGAATTCAATGCTGTTTCTGTCATATTAAGCTGTAATAATCTGATGATCTCCCGCGGTGGATAATCCATGGCAAAAGCAACCGGACATCCGGCAGAGCATTTTCCGCACTGGTAACACAAGCTTACCTGAGTGCCGGCTTCCTGCTCCAGCTTTGCGAGCAGATCCTTGTCCGCTTTATCCGCAGGCTTTAATTTTACTGCGTCATTTATCATGGTTGACCCCTTTCTATAAAGTATAAAAATATAACTTGCCTCGCTTTATTGATCCCTTAAGATCAGCTATTTACCGGGCAAGAATTAGTTTGAATTTTTAGCCGCAGAACACTATCTTATTATAATACAATAATTTGCTGTTTTGGTGACTTAGATTTTGGAAATACCGTATACGAATTAGACAATAAGCGGTAGGCCTTAAATATTTCATCAGCTATGCTCTCATTGTTGCTTTGATACGCATAGGATTAAGCAATAAATCGAAGGCATGATTGATATCAGTCACAGCTATATCTGCTGCGGCTAACGCTTTGGGCGAACAACCTTCCGGACCAATAATAACAATTGATATACCCGCTTCAGAAAGCATACTGCGATCATTGAATCCGTTTCCTATAGCTGCTACATTTTGTGCATCGAACCTGTGCACAAAAGCTTTCTTATCTTTATCCCCGTCTTCCGAATCGACTTTATAAAATTCGATTTCCAGTTCCTCGGCGATTTGAGCACCAAAGCCGAACGTATCCGCCGTTAACAAATAAATATCAACTTTTTCTTTGAGCCTGGCGATCCTCTCAGCAACACCTTCGATCAGATGTCCGTCAAAGCTTATCGTACCATTCAGGTCCAATAACAACGTATTGATCTCCAGATTCTTATCGCGTCCCGGTATATTAACAACAATCACTTGATGATTCCCTCCGAACTAAAATTGCGTATTCGTTTCGCAGCAATATCTTCCGCGACCATCTCCCCTTCGTATATTGCTTCCATTATCCCGCGCGGCTGCTTTGCATCCCCAATCAGATAAACCTTAAGCGGTGTTTTATGATCTATTGATAAATGATTGTTTATATTGCCACAGGTAAATATAACTGCATCAGCGATTATCTGTTCTTCACTTTCATCAGATAATTTTAACAGCTGTACTGTCTTCCCGGCAATACGTTTTACAATATAGCCTTTTTTTGTTTTGATCCCCAGACCTTTGATACGAGCCAATAGTCCAAGACGGTTCATGTTTTCCAAACCTGCTGCCAACATTTTGGCTTGTTCCACAATGGTCACTTCATTATGTGGGGCAAGATATTCTGCGGCTTCACAACCAGTGCTGCCCCCACCGATGATCAGCACCTTTTGCTGTCTGATGACAGCCTTGCCGGATAGAACATCCGCCAGTGCAAAGATCTCGGTTGACTCTATTCCACTTATGGCAGGTATAACTGGCTTTGAACCAGTTGCTATGACCAGAACATCCGGCTTTAATTCTTCGATCATTTCGTTTTTCCAGACAGTATTCAGCTTGATCTCTACGTTGGTATGCTCCAACTGTTCGATCAGCGCTTGCAGCATCCATCCTATCTTATCTTTATATGGAGGCTTGTTGGCAATATTCAATTGTCCTCCTAAATGAGCCTCTTTTTCCAGCAGCGTAACTTGTGCGCCTGCTGAGCTTAATGCCAATGAAGTCTGGATTCCCGCTGGTCCTCCCCCGACGATCACTGCTTTGATGCCTTCCAGCCGACGTTCAAGGCTCAATTTATACTCCCGGCCGGCTCTCGGATTAACAGCACAACGAATATGCAAGCCCTGACTGATACTGTCAAAACAAGTATTACATGATATACAATGCCTGATCTGATCCGCACGCCCGCTGACAGCCTTCCCGACCCAGGCAGGGTCAGCCAGCATTCCGCGCCCGACCCAGATCAAATCTGCCTGCTGATTGGCTAAAATCTCTGCAGCCTTTTCAGGATGCCTGATCACTCCTCCGCCTATTACCGGTATTCTAACTGTTTTTTTAACTTGCTCAGCCATCTTAATGCGCCAGGCCTCGGCAAAAAATGCTGGTTCAATAGTGGTATGTCCTGATTCATAAATACCGCAGGAAACATTTAAAAGATCTGCCCCTGCTGTTTCCAGCTGCCCGGCAATGATGAGTCCCATTTGTTCATCGATTCCGCCCGCTGCAAAATCATTCATATTGAAGCGTACGCTAACCAAAAGACGGGGCACGTATTTTTTAATACTGCTGATTATTTCAGTCACCAGCCGTGCTCTGTTTTCATTGCTGCCTCCATACTCATCATTTCTATGATTGCTGTAAGGTGATAAAAACTGACTTAGCAAATATCCATGGGCAGCATGAATCTCAACTCCGTCGAAACCGGCCTTTTCCGCAAATATTGCTGCAGCAACAAATTTATCCCGAATGGCATGGATCTCTTTTATTTCAAGTTCCCGTGGTTCTTGTTTCACGAAACGGCAGGCAATCGGCGAAGGCGCCACTGGCTGTAATCCCCCGGTGACAAATGGCGTTGTCTGTCGTCCGGCATGGTGTAATTGGATAAAAGCTCTGCAGTCATGGGCCTGGATCGCTTCGCTTAATTCTTTTAAACCCGCTATATAATGAGGTTTATCGATACACAGCTGGGTTGGGCTGGCTTTTCCTGTCGGGCTGTCAACACAGGTAATTTCAACAATGATACCGCCTGCTCCCCCCAAAGCTCTCTCTTCATAATAATCGATCATCTGCCGGGTCACTTCACCGGATATATTTGCCAGTCCAGTCCCCATAGCGGGCATCATGATCCGGTTCTTAAATATTACCGATTTAATATGGAGCTCCTGGTTGATAATATGGGTTATATCCATTACAGACAGCCTCCTTTGGTTTTTATATAAAATTCAATTTCTACATTTTACCAGTATAGAACCTGTTATTTGACACATAATATCCCTAGAGTCAGCGATACTTTCGGAGAAAAGCACAAATTAAGTCCCTTCGTCAGAAGGATAAATCTTAATTTATTTTCACCAAAGTCCCTAACCGGACAATAAGAGTATCGCTGATTCTTTTGTATAAATCAGCGGTCATTGGCACACACTATCCTCATAAACGGTGAAGTTATAGCACAGTTATAATTGTAATGTTGAATTTTTTCAGCAAGTTACCGTTTATATTCCGCCAGAGAGGCTGCTGAAATTATTGTTGGGCGATCCAATTTTTAATTTTTAGCAGCGCTGGCGGATTCTTTTTGCTGCCAGCATGGTCAGATAATAATATAAGCTCATTAAAACAGGCAATCCCAGCAGAATATAATGATACAGCGGAACACCTGCTTCAGTAGAATAGGATATCAGAGATATTAAAGGGATAAGCGGAATATACCAGTATTGTAAAATAAAAAGCGCATAGCTGCTTAAATCCCATTGCATAATACCAGCCAGATTGATTATCGCCAGTATGAAACCGGGGATTTGCAGGCTTGATCCTATTATTATATTTTTACTGGTTGGCAGATTGCTTTGGATCGCTTCCATTCCTAATATCACAATATACAAGACAGCCAGTGCAATATCCAGTCCTGGAAAATAGGTGGATAATGCCACTGCGATCAAAGCGAAAAAATGGATGCTGTAAAGGCGCAAGATCTTACTGGCGATTTAAAGCTCCCCTTTCCTCTATGATCTTTACCCAGGGACTGGCATAAAAACTGTCCGGTGCAATCCAAAGATCTCCAACTGAATCGAGATCGATCCCCTGCATCATATAAGCCTGCCATATGATTTTGGTACAGTTCCAGATACGATCGCCCCCTTTAAAAGCCAGCGGGAAAAACATGTCCTGCTCATTTTGTTTGGCATATTGGACAGCGGCAATCTTAACTTCCTGCGGCGCTTCAACTCTTAAGATTGCTACTTGTGAATAATCCCAGAAGTGTTCCACTGAATTCAATGTAATGCCCGAATCCAAATATCCTTCGATAACATTTCCGTTACCAACATAAATAGCGGCATGGGAAAATCTGCCATAGGCACATCCTGGATAGCCGCCCAAAATAATGTCACCGGTTTCCAGTCCCTCGAATGAAATATGGTTTCCGATGGAAGTTGATTCTGATCCATATCCGATTCTTCCTTCCTGGAGATTCTCCAGATAGGTATACATGCTGGCTTGGGGATTGGCAAAAACCTCACGATTATCAATGTAAATAGCCCCAGCCAGCAAGATTGCCAGGAACGGAAACAAAAGAATATTTAATTTATTAAGATTGTCGCGCTTATTTAGCTTCTTCTTTTGATCTTTCATTATTCAATACCTTTTTTAAGCTTGATCAATGCTTTTTATATTTTATCTTAGTAAATTTTGAAGTTAAAGTACTGGAAGGAAAAATCCATAGAAATGAATCATCATTATCAAGGTAATAGCCAAAAAATAAATACCCAGTGTCTGCCGCAGGCAGACACTGGGTATAGAGTCGGGAATAAAAATTCGTCTAATTAAGCTTGGCATTAAATTCATTTTTGAAATGCTTTAAAGTAGTAAGAACTGGTGCCGGGGCAGCCTGCCCTAATCCACAAAGGCAAGCCACTGACATGACGCCGCCCAGATTTTCCAAAAGATCCATATCTGCAACTCTACCGGTACCGTTGTTGATTCTTTCAACCATTTCATGCATACGCTTTGTACCTTCACGGCAGGGATTACATTTGCCGCAGGATTCATGTTCAAAGAATTTGGTGATACGGGTCACGATATCAACAATATCTCTGGTTTCATCCATTACAAACACTGCGCCGGTACCTAATGCTGCACCAATTTTGCTCATGGAATCAAAATCGATTTGGGTATCCAGCAATTCTTCGGGGATGAATCCTCCTGAAGTCCCTCCAATTTGTACGGCTTTAAATTTCTTATTGTCTACAATACCTCCGCCCAGTCCAAACACAACATCACGGATGGTTACATTAGTAGGCACTTCAAAATAGGTCCTGTTGACCACATCGCCTGTTAATGTCAGAACTTTTGTACCTGGATAAGATGCAGCACCAATATTTTTGAACCATTCTGCACCTTTTTCAAGGATGACCGGAATATTGGCGAAGGTTTCAACATTATTGACAATGGTTGGTTTGCCCCATAATCCTTCTACGCCAGGAAATGGTGGTTTGAATCTTGGTTCACCGCGATGACCTTCGATCGATTCGATTAGGGCACTTTCCTCACCGCATACATAGGCTCCGGCACCCATTCTGACTTCGATGTCAAAGTCGCCCAGAACTCCTTTGTCTTTGGCCTGTGCAATGGCTTTATTAAGATGTTCCACAACATATGGATATTCACCCCGGCAATAGATGTAACCTTTGTTGGAGCCGATAGCATATCCGCAAATAGCCATTCCCTCAAAAAGGCTTTGCGGGTCATTCATCATGATAATACGGTCTTTGTATGTTCCAGGCTCGCCTTCATCGGCATTGCACACCACATATTTCTGATCGGTTTCCAACTTGTAAGAAAAGCTCCATTTCATGCCGCAATTGAAACCAGCTCCGCCTCTGCCGCGCAGATTGGATTTTTTGACTTCTTCAATCAGCTCTCCGCGATCCATGCCGCGTGCTTTTTCCAGGGATTTGTATCCGCCGGCATTTATATAATCTTCAATTTTTAAAGGATCAATTTTCCCTACATTACGTAAAACGATACGCATTTCTTCTGCCACGATTAAACCTCCTTTCATCAACTATTTATACTCTGCCAGCACAGCAGGTATTTTCTCTGCGCTCATATCTTCGTAAGGTTTACTGTTGATAGTTATAATCGGGGTCGCCTGGCACTGCCCGACACATTCTGTAAATTCCAGGGTAAATTTGCCGTCCGCAGTAGTCTCGCCCATTTTGATCCCCAGTTCAGATTCAAGGGCGGATACTACCTCTTCTGCTCCGGCTACATGACAGGGAGCACTTTCGCAAATACGGATTATATACCGGCCTCGAGGTCCCACTTTAAAATAGGAATAAAAAGTTGCCACCCCGTATGCCTGGGCAGGGGACATACCGAATGCTTCAGCTGCTGCTGTTATTGCATCTTCAGGTATATAATTATATTCCTTTTGCAGTGCATGATAAGCTTCAATAATTCCCCCGGGTTTATCCTTATAGGAATCGATAATGGTTGTATAGTCTGACATTGATCACTGTCACCTCCTATGCGCTGAATAGCGCTAATTCTTTTTGGATTTTGCCTGTATCAAAACATCATCAGACAATAATAACACCGGTACTTCCTGCCCTGCCTCAATTGGCGGAGTTCCCTCCGGCAGGTCAAGGAAAGCATTGCAATACAACAATGAACGCAGCATGCTGGGTTTCTGTCCAGGTAAAACTTCAACTATCCAGCCATCTTCCGTCCACCAGGCCTGTCCGCGTACCATACGTCTGGTAGTGCTCTTCTTGGCAAATCCATTGATACAGCAAGCCTTTATTTTCAGCCATTGATCTTCCAGCCCCAGCATTTTCTTCAGGACCGGCTTTACAAATAAATGATAGTTCACTGCACAAGCAGCCGGGTTTCCCGACAAGGATAGCAGCAAACAGTTATCTTTTCGCGCTGCTCCGGCATGACTGCCCGGTTGCAGCTGTACACCTTGAAAAAGCATTCGGGCGCCTAAAGCATGCATTATGCCCTCGATATTGTTGGTCCCGTTTTCAAAGGTTCCTCCGGTAAAAACCACTATATCCAACTGTTCTGTCAAGCGCCTCAGCTGTGATATAACGTCATCAAACCCGGATATCCCTCCGTAAACTAATGCATTAACTTCTCCGCCGTCCCGGTTGATTAGAGCATTCAGCATCGGTCCGTTGCTATCCCTCATTTGGCCGTCATGCAGTTCCATGTTTTCACCAATGATATTACTGGCCAGGCATACAACACCTGCTTTTGGTTTCCTAACTGTTTCCACCTCATAAATGCCATATACTGACAATAAGGCGATCGCAGCAGAATCCAGCTTATCACCGGCTGACAACAGCAATTCACCCTGGTGAAAATCTTCCCCCGCAGCTTTTATATTGGTTCCCGGCTTGATTGGTTCCAGAACGATGACCTGTTGCTTTTCTTCACGGGTTTTTTCTCTCGGTACTACAGCAACAGTACCTTCCGGTAATATCCCTCCGGTCTGTACCGATACCGCCTGGCCATATTCCAGGCTGAAGCAGGGATAGTTCTCCAGTTTCAGTTGGGCTCGCAAGTAGTAGCTGCTGCCGATATGGCTTTTTCCTTCAGCTAATGCATATCCATCTACCGCTGACTGAGCCCGTGGTGGTAAATCATGTGATGCATAGACCTGCTTTTTTAAAACTCTGTTGAACGCCTGATCCAAAAGAGTCTTTTCGCCTGCAAGTGCAGCACAATTTTCTGTTAGGATCTGCCTGCTTTGTTCCAGGCTGATATTGGTGAACACTCGGTGTTCCTCCTTAAAATGGCGCCGATTTGCCAAAAGGACATACGGGGAAATGACATACTTTACATTCCCTGCATAATCCTCCATGGCCTAATGATACGATATCGGCCCGTGAAATACGTTCCCCGGCAAATATCCGGGGCAAAATCAAGTCCAGAGTAGTGACCCGGTTAAACAAAGCCCCGCCAGGCACTCCACATATGGCTACATGTCCCATGTAAGCCATCATGAAATGGGATCCCGGCAAGACCGGTGCACCGTGAAATACGATCTGAGCTCCACTGCTGCTTATTGCGTTTGGAGTAGCGTCATCCGCATCCACTGACATCCCCCCGGTTACCAGGATCATGTCAGCCCCTTCGGCAATGAAATTATGGATTTCGTTGGCAATCAGTTCTGCTTTATCAGGAACAATAGACTGCCCCATCCACCGCCCGCCGAAAGCATTTATTTTGCGGCGGAGGATATGAGCGAACCCATCCTTGATCCTGCCGCTGTTTACTTCGCTGCCAGTGGTCACCACTCCTACCCATAAAGACTTATAGGGTTTAACTGTTATGAGCGGCATGGGATTGGAAGCCAGATTTTCAGCTTCCGTCAGCAAATTGCAGTCTATTGCCAGAGGAACAACTCTGGTTCCAGCTACTACCTGGCCTTGTACCACCGCTTGATTATTATGCAGGGTGGCAAAAATGATATCATCAATGTTATTCAGCCAATGCAGCTGGCTCACCTGAACTTTCAGCAAGCCGTCGCACTCAGCGCGCAGATTCACCCTGCCCTGGTTTGGTTCACTAATAGCAATGCCGTTTCCGCTTGCAGCCATGGCCAGACGAAGTGCACCTTCGTCTTCATGGATACACTGCTCTTTATCATCCCAGATATATATGTGTTCTTTTCCCAAATCACGAAGCTTTTCCACATCCATGGCGGTAATAACGTGACCGCGCCTGAATGCTCTATACTTCTTTTTGCCTGGAATAATGGCAGTTATATCATGACCAAGAGACAAACCAACAGCTTCTTCTACCGTGACCTTTTTCATCATAAGCCCCCTACATCTTTTCAACTTTGACTGCAGCGACCTTGTATTCACCAGTCCCGGTGATGGGATCCAAGGTATCGCTGGTTAAAGCATTGGTTGGTGTAGCAGCATGGTGGAATGACATCCAGATCATTCCCGGCTGAACTCTTTCCGTAATTTTGATCGCTGAAACCACTTCGCCCCGGCGGGATGTGATTTTCACGATACTATCCTTATTCAGCCCTAATTTCTCTGCATCCTGCGGATGGAATTCCGCCAGTTCCTTGTCCCAAACACTGGCAATCCCTGCAGAATACGGTGTTGTGACATTATAATGATATAAGATACGTCCGGTCGAAAGCAGGAATGGATATTCCTTATCTGGAATTTCGCCGGGAGGTATGTGTTCTGATGGCTGGAACGACCCTAAACCACGAGTAAACTTTCCGCTGTGCAAAAAAGGTGTCCCTGGGTGTTCAGGAGTCGGGCACGGCCATTGTAAACTATTATTTTCAAGACGTTGATAGTGAATTCCTGCCATGGATGGTGTCAGTGAAGCCATTTCATCCCATATTTCTGAAGGATGGTTATAACTCATCTGATAACCCATACGCGTTGCCATCTGACAAATCGTTTCCCAGTTGGCTTGTCCCGGAATAGGTTTGATTGCCCTGCGTACTCTCTGCACCCGTCTTTCAGTATTGGTAAAAGTACCATCACATTCAGCAAAACTGGCTGCAGGAAGAATTACATCTGCATATTCAGCGGTTTCGGTCAGGAATAATTCCTGCACCACCAGAAAATCCAGTTTCTCCAGGGCGGCGCGGATATGATTACTGTTGGGATCAGTCAATACCGGGTTTTCACCCAATATATACATCGCCTTCACTTTGCCTTCATGAGCCGCTTCGAACATTTCCGGTATCTTCAGTCCAACTTTATTAGGAAGTTGTCTTCCCCATGCCTGTTCAAACTTCTGCTGTACTTCAGGATTGGTCACCGCCTGATAACCTGAGTAAACATTGGGAAGAGCCCCCATATCACAGGCACCCTGAACATTATTCTGGCCGCGCATCGGACAAACTCCTGTTCCAGGCCGGCCGATATGTCCGGTCAACATGGCCAGGTTAGCAATGCTCATTACATTTCGGGTACCGCAGATATGTTCAGTAATACCCAGGGTATAGAAAATCATGGCTTTATCCGTAGTGGCATAAAGACGGGCAACCGCATAGAGATCCTCTACGGAAATACCGGCCAATTCAGCCGCTTTTTCAGGAGGATAATTCTCTACGACGGCTTTAAGTTCCTCATAGTTTTCTGTACGTTCTTCAACGAACTTCTTGTCTTCCAGTCCTTCTTTGATAATGATATGCATCATGCCATTAATCAGAGGAATATCCGTACCCGGCTTGATTTGCAGCCAATAGTCGGCTTCATCAACCAGATCGATACGCCGTGGGTCACACACGATCATTTTTGCTCCGTTACGAGCTGCCTGCCTCATTTTATAGCCGATGATCGGATGAGCCTCAGTGGCATTCGTTCCAATCAAAAGCATTAATTCGGCTTCATCGGTGATTTCGTATATTGGATTTGTCATAGCGCCACTGCCAAAAGTGGTGGCCAGACCGGCCACGGTGGGCGCGTGTCAGGTGCGGGCGCAATGGTCTACATTATTAGTTCCCATATGCGCGCGGGTAAACTTCTGCACCAGAAAGTTTTCTTCATTGGTACAACGGGCTGAACTTAGAGCTGCAAAAGAATCCGATCCGTATTGATCACGTATTGCATTAAGCTTTTCAGCAATCAAATCATAGGCTTCGTCCCAGCTGGCTTCTACAAATTCTCCATTTTTCTTGATCAACGGACTGGTCAAACGTTTTTCATTGTAAATGAAGTCCCAGCCAAACCGTCCTTTTACGCATAGCATCTGCCCATTAACAGGTGCTTCAGGTGTGGATAATACACCGATCACCTTACCGTCTTTTACGGCCAGGTCAAAATTACATCCTGTTCCGCAAAACGGACATGTAGTACGAACTTTTTCAATTTCCCAGCGTCTGGCTTTACCGGACATTGATTTTTCCACTAAAGCCCCGGTGGGACATACGGCCACACACTGCCCGCAGAATACACAGTCTGATTCGATATACGGCACATCTCCGGCCGTGGTCGCCTTACGGTGAAAACCCCGATAAAGGTAGGACAGATTATCCTGTCCGGTCATTTGTTCACAAGCCCGAACACATGCACCACAGAGGATACATTTGTTCATATCGCGGATAATAAACGGATTACTGTCATCAAGTGGATAGTCATGTTTTTCTCCTACATAAGGACTATCCTTCACACCATACTTGTAACAGTAATCAGCCAGTTTGCATGCCCCCATCTTATCGCAGGTCATACAATCCAGCGGATGGTTGGCTACCAGAAGTTCAAGAATTGTTTTACG
>DBRM01000061.1 GCA_002305965.1 Syntrophomonas sp. UBA1368 | reverse complement strand
ATCCCGGAAGAATCACTGCTGTAAAATGAAATATAAAAAAGCCTCCTTCTGATGAAGGAGGCTTTTGCTTTACTTATTGGTAGCCCCAAGGGGAGTCGAACCCCTGTCTCCGCCGTGAGAGGGCGGCATCCTTGGCCTCTAGACGATGGGGCCTTATTGGCTGCCGATCAAGGATTCGAACCCTGGCGAACTGATCCAGAGTCAGTCGTGCTACCACTACACCAATCGGCATTACCAATACTATTTGTGCGCGATAACAATTATAATACAGGTAAGTATTCTTGTCAAAGGCTTAAATCTTAAGTTTGTTCACAAAATGAATTGCGCGCTCAAGCCTTAGATTGCATCTTTCCTGGCCCAGAAGTTCCATAATTTCAAATAGCCCGGGGGTGGCAGTTTTACCTGTCAAAGCCAACCGGGCAGGGTGAATGAGCTGGGCAGCTTTCCTTCCCTGACTTTCTGCCAATGCTCTTAGATTTGCTTCCAGTATTTCTGCTGAGAAAGAATCAGAAGTCTTAACCATAAGCAGTAATTCATTTAAGATTTGGGCCGTATCGGGGGCTTTAAAATGTTTTTCGATACCTTTTTCTTCATAGTCAAAGCAGTCATCATAAAAGTAATCGGCTAGTGACAACAAATCGAGAAGTGTTTTAGCCCTGCTTTTTATCAGCCCCACTACTTTTTCCCAATAAACATTGCCGCTTTGTTTGACCCAAGCTGAGACCTGAGGATGAGCAGCCATCTCAGTCATTATTCTTTCATTGCTTAACTGGCTCATTAAATGACTGTTAAGCCAGGTTAGTTTATCGATATCATACATGGCCGGTGAGCGTGATATATTATCCAGCGAAAAGCCATTAATCATTTGTTCCCTGGTCAACAGTATTTCATCATTGCCGGAAGAACCTAATTGCGCCAGATAGCCGATCAAAGCTTCCGGCAAATAGCCTTGCTCACGTAATTCTTTTATTGGAGTAGCTCCGTGTCTTTTTGAAAGTTTCTTGCGATCCGGCGCCAGGATCATCGAAACATGAGCAAATTGTGGTGCTTCGAAGCCGAGAGCCTGATAAAGCAAAAGCTGCTTGGGCGTGTTGGACAAGTGTTCTTCAGCTCTGATGACGTGGCTGATATGCATTGTATAGTCATCGATCACTACAGCCAGATTATACGTTGGCCAGCCATCGGCTTTCACAATAATAAAATCGTCCAATAAGCGATTTTCAAAGCTTATCGAGCCGCGTATCAAATCGTTAACAATAGTTATACCAGATGAAGGGATTTTGATTCTCACAGTCGGCTGCAGGCCTTGCGATAATAAGGCGTCGACTTCATCAGGCTTGAGTTTCTTGCAGCGGCCTGAATAATGGTAATCCTTCTTTTCCTTTAAGGCTGTCTCTTTTTCCCGGGATAAATCTTCTTCTGAACAAAAGCAATAGTATGCATGGCCGTTATCCAGTAATTGCTGAATATACTTTTGATAAACCGGCAGACGTTCACTTTGATAATAAGGTCCAAATGGACCTTCTTTATCAGGTCCTTCATCCCAGTCTATCCCTAACCAGCGTAAGCTATCGAGAATGCCGGAAACATAGCTTTGCTGTGAACGTGCCTTATCTGTGTCTTCCAGTCTAAGGATAAAAGCACCGGAATGGCTTCTGGCAAAAAGCCAGTTAAATAATGCGGTGTGAGCGCCACCTATGTGAAGCTCACCGGTCGGACTTGGGGCAAAACGTACTCTGACAGCGGACAAAAAACATCACTCCTATAATATTTACAAATCTATTCTACTCAAAATCACAACCCGAAGAAAGTCACAAACCAGTAAAACCAGCGGTATATAAAAGTAGTCACCAAATAGTAACACTTTACATATAATACAATGCGGAGGTGGGTTATGATGTTTCGCCGCAGAATCAATTATTATCCGTACTTATTGCTGATAATCCTGTTTTTGATCCTCTTCATTGTTTTCTTTTTTGATTATAGATTAAAGGCCAGCATAATTGAAATAGCAAAGGCTAAAGCGCAGATCACAGTTATGGAAACTATCAATACCGTCATTAACCAGCAAATTGTTTCCAAGATTGAGTATCAGGATATTGTGGACATTCACAAAGACAAACAGGATAGGATCGTAATGATTCAGCCAAATACGATTATTCTCAATAAAATGATGTCCGGTTCTGTAATTGAAATAACACATGCTTTGGACCAATTATCTGAGGAAAGCATAGAGATCCCTTTAGGACAAATTACAGGTTCGAAAATGCTTGCCGGATATGGTCCCAAGATGAGAGTAAAAGCTATTCCGGTGGGGCAAGTCAATGTTGATGTACTGAATAAGTTTGACGAGGCAGGGATCAATCAGACCCGCCATTTAATTTATTTTGAAATTAAATGTAAAGTAAAGGTAGCTGTACCATTTTTAAATGAAGATGTACAGGTATCAACTACGGTACCGTTGGCAGAGACTATTATTATAGGAAACGTGCCTGAAACATATGTGGGTTTGGATGACGGTAAAGTGCCGGTATATCCATATATAAATGTGAAATAAAAAAATTTTTCCAGCTATTTTCCGGAGCAAATTATGTATACAATCGCTTGACACGAAGCAAAGAGCATGATAATATAACT
>DBRM01000049.1:1050-16502 GCA_002305965.1 Syntrophomonas sp. UBA1368 | reverse complement strand
CCGTCCCCCTGTCTTTTGTCATAAAATTTTCAAAAAAATGCTAAAGTTTTCTGCTTTTGTTCCGATATTAGTAATAAGTCTAAATATTGGAACTTGGGGAGGTTTTTTTATTGGCTTGGGATGCCGGCAGTGACCCCATTTTGGATATGTTTATATTTGAAACTTTGCAACTGGCCGATCAGCTGGAAAAAGTGGTTCTTACCAATGAAAAATATAGTTCTTTCAAAATGGAAAAGATCAATGAAGTATTCCGCATTATGCATACCATCAAAGGCTCTGCAGCCATGATGTTTTTTAATAATATTTCGGCGGTTGCCCATTCCATGGAGGATCTGTTTTTTTACATACGGGAAAATGAACTGCTGGAACTTGATTACTCAGAGCTCTGCGACCTGATCCTGGCGGGGATCGATTTTATTAAAATGGAAACCGTCAAGATACAGGAAGGCGGGGAAGCGGATAGCGTACCTGATAAATTGCTGCAGCAAATTCAAGGCTTTCTGGATTCCATAAAACAAAATGGTAACGAAAACTTGTCCACAGCTGAAACCTCGCCGGAGATTTCTCTCCCTGATGCCGGGATCGATCTGGAGGGGAACCTCTACCGGACGGTTATTTTCTTTGAAGACGGCTGTGAAATGGAAAATATCCGGGCATTTAATGTGATCAGCAAAATGGAGGATACCTTTCAGCTGCTCAGATATTTCCCGCCTGACATCATTGAAAATGCCGACACTTCTCTCGCCATCCGCGAAAACGGTTTTATCGTAGAGTTTGCTGGTGATGGCACCCTGGAAGAGCTGGAAAAGTTCTTTCTGTCCCTGCCCTTTGTAGAGAGCATTGAGATCAGGGAACTGACCGGAGAGACGGAACAGGCAGAAGCCGCGGTGTCTGAGGATGCCTGCCCGGACGAAGAGCAAGCCCATGATGATCAAAATAAAAATACCAGGGTGTCATTAAAGAAACAGAGCATCATCAGTGTACAGCTGACCAAACTGGATAAACTCCTTGATCTGGTGGGGGAACTGGTCATATCAGAGGCAATGGTGACCAATAATCCGGATCTGGCGCAGTTCAGGGATCTGGAAAATTTCAAGAAGGCTGCCCGCCAGCACCGTAAGATAATCAATGAATTGCAGGATGTGGTCATGTCTATCCGCATGGTTCCTTTAAACGGGATTTTTCAAAGGATGCACCGTATTGTGTGGGATATGAGCAAAAAGCTGGACAAACAGGTCGAGCTGATCACCCTGGGGGAAGAAACCGAGGTGGACAAAAACATCATTGAACATCTTTCCGACCCCATCATGCATTTAATAAGAAATGCCGTTGACCACGGGATCGAGCCTCTGGAGGAGAGAATGGCCAAGGGCAAGCCGGCTGCGGGCAGGATACAGCTGGAAGCGAAAAGTGAGGGGGGCGACGTTTTAATTACCGTCCGGGACGACGGCGGGGGATTGGATAAGGAAAAAATCCTGCGGAAGGCCATCGAACAAGGACTGGTAAGCGAAACGGAGACCGGGCTCAGCGACCATGAGGTCTATAATTTTATTATCCTGCCGGGGTTTTCAACCAATCAAGAGGTGACCGAATATTCGGGACGGGGCGTGGGCATGGATGTGGTAGCCGAAAACATTGAAGAAATAGGCGGATCCGTACAGGTGGACAGCAGGCCCGGTATCGGAACGGCAATAACCATGAGAATTCCCCTGACCCTGGCTATTATGGACGGAATGGGAATCCGGGTGGGAAGATCCATTTATACCATTCCGATCACCGCCATCCGTGAGTCGTTTAAAGCCGGGGAAGGTGAGGTATTTACTGACCCTGACGGACTGGAAATGATTATGGTGCGGGGAGAATGTTTAACCATTCTGCGCTTGCATAAATTGTTCGGAATTGAAACCCCGGTGACTGAAATACATGAGGGAATTGTTATTATCGTGGAGAATGCCAAGCGCACCTTATGCCTGTTTGCCGATGAACTGATAGGTGAACAGCAGGTGGTGGTAAAAGCTCTGCCCAGGTACCTGAAGAAGATCCGAGGGATCAGCGGATGCACCCTGTTAGGGGACGGCAGATCCAGCCTGATTTTGGATATAGCAGGACTAATAAATTGCCAGCTGAATTAAAAAGCTTGAAATTATCGGCAGAGGAGTGATTGTTAACATGACTGAAGTGATGGACCGGATGATGGAGACGGATGAGGACACCCTGAAGGGCAAGTTCCTGACCTTTTTTGTGGGCAGAGAAGAATATGCCATTGAAATCAAGTATGTGACCGAGATTATCGGCGGCATCCAGACGATTACTGAAGTACCGGAGGTTCCTGATTACATCAGGGGAATCATCAACCTGCGCGGCAAGATCATTCCCGTTATGGATGTAAATATGCGTTTTAAGAAAGAACCCAAACCCTATGGAGACAGGACCTGCATTACAGTTATCGATATTGACGAGCTGTCGGTAGGGTTGATCGTGGACGATGTTGCCGAGGTTTTATCCATCCCGGAGGAGAACATTGACGATCCCCCGGATACCAAAGCTGGTTTTAACAATCGCTACATTAAGGGTATTGGCAAAGTAGGCAATACCATCAAGCTGATTTTGGACTGCAAAATTCTTTTAAGCGACGAGGATCTTGAGAGTTTTGCAGATGAATCATAAATAATGGTGGAGATGGAATGATGGCTTTTACTTATTTTTTTCGTGATGTACAGACCCTGGAGTTAGCCTGTGAACACGCTCTGCCGGTTTTAAAGACCCGCCGCTACATCAACATCTGGGATGCAGGCTGCGCCATGGGACCGGAACCGTATACCCTGGCTATGCTGTTAAGGGAAAGAATGGGGCATATGTATTTCCGGAATGTGCGAATAACAGCTACAGATATAGATGAAAGCAATCTTTTCGGTAAAATCATCAGCGAGGGCGTGTATCCCCGCAAACAGGTGGAGAGGATCCCCAGGGATTTTCTTGAAAGATATTTTGAAAAAGCCGCACAGGATGATCATTACCGTGTTATTGAGGAGATTCGGCGGGCTTTGGTTTTCCGCCGGCATGACCTGCTTGAACTAAAAGCACCCGGTAATGAGTTTGGTTTGATTATATGTAAAAATGTACTTTTACATTTTAATGAAGATCAACGGATCAAAGTCATTGAAATGTTTCATGACTCATTGATGGAAGGAGGATTTCTGGCTTTTGAGCAAACCCAGTCTCTTCCCCGGAAGACCGCACATTTATTTAAGCCGGTAGTCACCAATGCCCAACTGTTCCAAAAGGTGGTTTAAGCACAGAATGGTGTCTATTACTCAGAGAGTCTTAAGAAAGTGTGGTTGAAGATGAGAGTAGTGAATCTCAATGAGCAAAGCAAGATCTATACATCCAATGTCTATTTGCTTACCGGAGACTGGAACAGTATCAAAGATGTCAATACCCTGGTTGATGTTGGCAGGGATCTTAATGTTCTCGAGGCAATTGTACAGGCATCGACCGGAGTCGGTAAAACCAAGGTGGAACAAGTGATACTGACTCACAGCCATTATGATCATGCGGATGTGCTTCCACATATAAAGAGGCTTTTCAGACCGCATGTCTATGCTTATTCCAATTCCCTGGCGGGGGTCAATACTTATGTTAAAGGGGGAGAAATCATAAAAGCAGCTGATCGAATGGGCGAGATCATTTATACCCCGGGACACAGCAGTGATTCAATTTGCTTTTATTTTGCAGAGGACGGCCTGCTGTTTGCCGGGGATACACCCTTAATCATACGTTCTCCGGGGGGGAGCTATGAGCCGGGCTATGTCAGGGCCCTGGAATATATCTGCAGGAAAGACGTCCAAACCATATATTTTGGCCATGGGATGCCGCTTACGCAGGGCTGTAACCAGGCTTTGCAGGAAACCTTAAGAAATGTCCGCAAGAGCCGGATAAAAGATAGTTAATAAAGGAGGTAAATTAATGCGTAGGATCACGAAATGGTTTCTCAGTTTAAAGATCAGTTATCAGTTGTATTTTGCGTTTCTTCTGGTAGGTTTTACCGGCGGGCTGGCTACTTTTATTGCTGCCCGGGTTGGGCCGCTGCCGTCGGCGCTGTTACTGCTATACGCTGCTGCACTGACGATCTTTGGAGGATATATCACAACCAGATTATTCGTTGCTCTTATCTATAGGATCATCGCAGGCGCAGATCAACTGGCCCAGGGCAACACAGATATTGAAGTATATGCCGGGAACAGTTATGAAGCCGGGTTATTAAATGCATCTTTTGCCACAATGGTCAAATCTATAAAAGACATGGTGCGGGATGCAGAAATGCTGACTGATGCAATGTCGGCAGGCAAACTTGATGTCAGGGCAAACACCAGTCAACATAATGGTGATTATAGAGTTCTGATCGAAGGACTCAACGGCTGTCTGGATGCGGTAATCGGGCCGCTGAATGTAGCCGCGGAATATGTGGAACGGATCAGTAAGGGGGATATTCCCGATAAGATCAGCGACACCTACTATGGAGACTTCAATGAAATCAAAAACAACCTCAACCATTGTATCGACGGGCTGGGGGGCCTGGTCGAATGCACCCAGGTCCTGGATAAAATGGCTGTCTGTGATTTGAGCCAAAAAGTGAGAGGCGAATATGAAGGGATTTTTGCCGAGACGGCCGAGCGGGTCAATACCATCAGAAATATCATGATCCTGGCAGTAAAGATCAATACTCATATTGGCCAGGGCGAGTTTGCTGAAGACCTGGCAGCATTCAGGCAAATAGGCAAATGCTCCGATGAGGACCGGCTGCTGCCCTCCTATATCGTGTGTATGGAGAATATTCAAAGGCTGGTCAATGATGCACAGATGCTGGCAAAAGCTGCGGTAGCAGGAAAATTGGATGTCAGGGCTGATGTCAGTCAGCACCAGGGGGAATATCGCAAAGTTATGGAAGGGATCAATGATACCCTGGATGCGATCATCGCACCGCTCAATGTTGCTGCCGAGTACATAGAGCGAATTGCCAACGGAAATATGCCGCCTTTGATCACTGACGATTACAATGGGGATTTTAATGAAATCAAGAATAATTTAAATATCTGTATTGAAGCATTATCCATGCTGGTAGAAGAGGTCAATGTGGCCATCACCGCCGGCTTGGAAGGGAAGCTTGACCAGCGGGCTAATGCTGACCGGGGCAAAGGGGTATATCATACCATACTGACCGGTCTCAATGAAACCATGGATGCGCTTATTGCCCCGGTAAATGAAGCGATTGAGGTCGCAAGCCAGATGGAACAGGGGCAGCTGAATGCAAAAATGACCGGTAGTTACAAGGGGGATAATGCCAGACTCAAAGATGCGCTGAATTCAACCATTTCTCAGTTAGGATTGGTGATCGGAAGGGTATCAGAAACTCTGAGTGAGATTGCTGCCGGCAATCTGGATATTCATTTCAACCGGGATTATGTGGGCGACTTCAGCGGAATATCTTCGGCCATCAAGCTGATCATCAAATCCCTCAATGAAGTTATGGGCAATATCAACAGTGCTGCGGAAGAAGTGGCCGCCGGTTCCCAGCAGTCTTCTTATGCCAGCCAGTCGCTGGCCCAGGGAGCCAGTGAACAGGCCAGTGCCATTGAACAATTGACTTCGGCAATAACAGAAATAGCTGCAAAAACCAAACATAATGCCGCCAATGCCAACCAGGCCAATGAATTAGCCTTAAATGCCAGGGACAATGCAGTGAAAGGCAATGACCAGATGAAAGAAATGCTGGGAGCCATGGAAGCGATTAATGAATCCTCCGCCAACATTTCCAAAATCATTAAGGTGATAGACGAGATCGCCTTCCAGACCAATATCCTGGCCTTGAATGCCGCGGTTGAGGCAGCCCGTGCCGGACAGCACGGCAAGGGATTTGCGGTAGTAGCCGAAGAGGTCCGCAACCTGGCGGCTAGAAGTGCCAGCGCTGCCAAGGAAACCACTGATTTGATTGAAGGGTCGATCCGCAATGTCCAGTCGGGAACCAGGATCGCCAATGATACTGCCCAGGCACTGAAGAAGATTGTAGAGGCGGTAAGCCAGGCAGCAGAGCTGGTAGGTGATATAGCCACTGCCTCCAATGAGCAGGCCACCGGTATCGCCCAGGTGGATCAGGGGATCGTGCAGGTATCTCAGGTAGTGCAGAACAATTCAGCCATTGCCCAGCAATCAGCCCAGGCCAGCGAAGAACTTTCAGTAAATGCCGGATTATTGAAAGAGGATGTTGCCAGGTTCAGGCTGAAAGAAGGATATAGTTCGCAGGCTTCTAATTACGGGCAGGCGGCAAAGAATCGCCGCAGGCAGGAAATGAAACTCATTACTTCAGGTACGTTGGAAGCCGCAGCTGCCAGTTCGGGTAAAGCAAGAATCAACCTTGATGACAGTGAATTCGGAAAGTATTAGTAAAATATCGGCCGATATTGGGTGATGCCCGACATCGGCCTTTTTTACAGGAAAGAAGCTGATCAAAAACCGGCTTCGACGGTCATAAAACCGGCAGCGCTCAAGTTTATTTCCAGGAAATGAGTGGATAAATGCAAACTTTAAGTGATCAGGAATTTAATAAGTTATGTCTTTTCGCAAAACAAAATTATGGCATAGATTTAAGCAATAAAAAGACTCTGGTTGAAACAAAATTGCTTAGCTATCTGGCCGGCAAAGGATATAAGAGCTTTCTTCATTTCTATCATAGTCTCATCAATGATCGTACCGGTAATGAAGCAGCTTTCCTGGTAAACCGGCTGACGACCAATTATACATATTTTATGCGAGAGGCGGAAAGTTTTAATTTTTTCCGGGATACAGCAGTCCCTTATATGGCTGCAGCCGCTGATAACGGGGACTTGCGGATCTGGAGCGCCGGTTGTTCCAGCGGGGAAGAACCCTATACGCTGGCGATGATCCTCAAGGATCATTTTGGCCAGAATGAGCTCTTCTGGGATACGAAGATCCTGGCCACTGATATTTCCACCAGGGTTCTTGAACAGGCTTTGGAGGCAACCTATGGGGAGGAGCAGATCAGGGATCTGCCCGCGGTGTGGAAATTAAAGTATTTTGAACCGGACCAAAATGGACGCAGGCGCCTGGTTCAAGCCATCCGGGAAGGTGTAATATTCCGCAAATTTAACTTAATGGAAAAGTATTTTCCTTTCAAACAGAAATTTCATGTAATTTTCTGCCGCAACGTTATGATTTACTTTGATAACGAAACTCGAAAACAACTCATAAATCGTTTCTACGATTTTACCGAAACCGGGGGATATCTTATTGTTGGTGTCAGTGAGGCCATTAACCGCAGAGAGACCAAGTATAAGTTTATCATGCCCGCTGTTTACAGAAAGGAATAGATTGATTTGAAAAGAAAAATCCGTGTACTGGTAGTAGATGATTCCATGGTCATTCGGGAAGCTTTAGCCCGGGGCATGGGCAGCGATCCGGCGATAGAGGTGGTGGGGATCGCATCTGATGCTTATATTGCCAGTAAAATGATCATTGAGTTAAAACCGGATGTAGTGACACTGGATGTTGAAATGCCCATTATGAACGGGATCGAATTTCTGAAGCGGTTAATGGACCAATACCCGATCCCGGTGGTGATGATAAGTGCAATGAACAATTCGGTCTTCGAAGCCTTGCAGGCAGGTGCGGTGGACTTTGTCTGCAAGCCGGAGGGCTATAGTGAAAGGTCAGTGAGTAATTTTATCAATGAAATGATCATTAAGATAAAAATTGCTTCCATGGCCCGGGTGGGACAGCGAAAAAATGACAATGTTCACAGGCCGCAAGCTGTAGGGGGAGGGAGAGGTTCCAAAATTAAAATGATCGCAATGGGAGCCTCAACCGGCGGCACGGAAGCCATCGCCAGTATCATCAGAAACCTGCCGGTGGATCTTCCCGGCATTGTTATTGTCCAGCATATGCCCCCGGTTTTTACCCGCATGTATGCAGCAAGACTCAATGATTCCTGTGAATGGGAAATAAGAGAAGCCGTGGATGGCGATATGATTCGTCCCGGTCTGGCACTGATTGCCCCGGGGGGTTATCACATGACGGTCAGCAAAGGAGGCACCGGCTATACGGTCAGATGCTGGCAGGGAGATAAAGTGAACGGGCATTGTCCCTCGGTGGATGTACTGTTTAATTCTGTATCATCACAGGTAAGAGGCGGTGCTCTGGGAGTAATACTTACCGGAATGGGCGCTGATGGAGCCAAAGGGCTGATGGCGATGCGCCAAAGCGGCGCTGTAACCATTGGCCAGGATGAACATACCTCGGTCATATACGGTATGCCCAAAGTAGCCTTTACCACCGGTGCGGTGGAGCTGCAGGCCAGCCTGGAAAAAATACCGGCTTTGATCTGTTCAGCCATCGCCGGAAAATAAAAAATTTTTGTTGGTTATGCTGTATTTTTTTCAAAAATACCCGATATAAGATTATGAAGTTATTTATGACTTTTAACAGGGGAAATCAAGATGAAAATGAACAAAGAAATTTACGATCATATGGCTAAATTATATAATAGCTGGCAATATAGTCAGACCCCGGACGGTCAAACGGGAATCAAACCCGTTGCCGATAGGGCTGAAAGTGATAGCATTGAGCTGTCTGAACAAGCTTTGAAAGTTAATGAACTGATTAAATCAATCAAGGAATTGCCCGACGTAAGGGAAGAAAAAATTGCCCGCATCAAGGAAGAAATAGTAAATAACACTTATAAAATACCGGCACAGCAGCTGGCAGAGAAAATGCTTGCCGGTGATTAATGGAGATTATAAATGAGTTATCGACATCTTACAGTATATGAACGCAGCCAAATAGAGACATTAAGCGCATTAGGCTATTCCTGCCGGGCGGTTGCAAGGCTCCTGGGGAGACATCATTCGACAATAAACCGGGAGTTGCAGAGAAATAAAGGGCGCGAGCAGACCTACAAGGCTGACAAGGCCCATTTAGCGTACCAGGCACGCCGCAGGAAATCCAATAAAAAAGACAGCAGCTTGCCATAATATGCTCTGACTTGACAATTTACCGGAACGCAACTGTCACCAAACCAGGCCGTAAAAGCCCTGTCGAAATTTTCTCTTCGAAAAAAATGTCGCACTTGCTTGACAAATTTTTTTCTGCGTTATATATTGTTCATTAATTGGACATATTTCTTCCAAAAATTAAAATATTATTTAATAACTTGATAATTCTAATGTATGATATAACATATCAGACAAAATACGGGTCTTGAAGGGCAAATCTATCGAAAGGTAGAGACGCAAAGCCGCGGGTCTAAGGCAAACAAGCTATGATAGCCGGGTAGCTAGAGATCATGCCTTATATGTTTGAAATCTTCTCAAAGGTATGATTGTAAGCTTTTGAGGAGTTTTTTTATGTACATTACGACAGAACGAATATTTGGGATTTTAGAAAACAGGGCAATAGCCAGGCGGCAAACCATTACTCACAATATGAGTAGTATTAATACGCCTGGCTTTAAATGTTTTCTGAATCAGCTCAACAAGAAGATTCATATGTCATATCTGAGAAAGTCAATTCGATCAAAAGGGGATGATTGTTAATATGGATACAAATATTACTATCGATCCCCATCAATACCTGCCATTGGTCAAATCCTTCGTCGATCGTCTGGACGTAAGTATCCCTGCTTATTGGGACAGAGATGATGTTATTGGCTATGGAATGATTGGTTTGCTGGAAGCTGCAGGACGTTTCCAGGCTGATAAAGGAGTGCAGTTTGCCACCTATGCTGCACAGCGTATCAAGGGTTCGATCCTTGATGCTTTGCGGAGTGCTTCGCCTCTATCCAGGAACTGTTGGCAAAAGGTACAAACGATAACAGAGGCCATGGAGAAAATATCTGCCCAATCAGGCAGAGAAGCATCCATTGAAGATATTGTCAAAGAAGTGGATATGGAGCGGGATGAGATCGAAGAGGCCATGCAGTCTTTCCGGCTGATGGCTTCCGTTTCCCTGGAGCAAACCCTTGGCTTCAATGACTTGATGATCGGGGATACCTTAAGTGCTCCGCGGGAGAATTCACCCGAGGAAGTTTTCCTGAAAACGGAACAGCTTGAGCTGCTCAGTGAAGCCATCGAATCGCTGGAAGAAAGACAGAGATTAGTACTGACTTTGTATTATTTTGAGGAGTTAAGACTTCAGGAAATCGCAGCGGTACTTGATGTGAGTGTATCACGGGTATCGCAGCTTAAGACCCTGGCACTGGCGGCTTTGCGCAGGCGAATGCATGGCGGGTATCCTTAAGCAGTAAAATGGCTATGACCCAGGCTGAGGCGCTAAAAAAAGGCTTCCGAAGAAACTGGTTAAGATAATATTTTGAAAATTTGGAGGTGTTGCTTCGTATGGCTAAAACAATAATGATCGTTGATGATGCAGCTTTTATGAGAATGATGATCAAAGATATCGTAACCAAAAATGGCTATGAAGTGATAGGAGAGGCTGAAAACGGGATACAGGCCCTGGAAGTATATGAAAGGGTGAGACCTGATCTGGTCACCATGGACATCACCATGCCGGAAAGAGATGGAATCTCAGCGGTAAAAGACATTATAGCAATAGATCCCGCTGCCAGAATCATAATGTGCAGTGCCATGGGACAACAAGCGCTGGTGTTGGATGCGATCAAAGCGGGTGCTATAGATTTTTTGGTCAAGCCTTTCGAAGCGGATCGTGTATTGCATGCAATCGAAAGAATATTAATTTAAAGCACAGGAATTATAATGCGAAATATAGCCGGGACTCACAGGAAACAAGCCGGCGTCAATGATTACAGGCAAAGTATAGGGGGATAACTATGGAAAAGGCATTTTTATCACAGGCTGAAATTGATGGTTTACCGGGAACCAGTAATGGCAGGGTGAACTTGTCGGAACAAGAGCGGGATATTTTGGGGGAAATAGGAAACATCAATGCCAGTTCGTCCTCCACAGCTTTATCTGAAATCCTGAAGCAAAGAGTGCTCCTTGACGCACCTGCCATATCTTTTACCAATTTAAATGAACTTCATCAGCGTTTCGAAACACCTTATATACTGATAGAAATAGAGTATACCTCCGGAATACCCGGTAAGAACTTATTTATCCTGAAGTCAGAGGATGCAGTGGTCATCTCTGATATCATGATGGGCGGAAATGGTCAGGATGTTACCTGTAAAATCGATGAACTCACATTAAGTGCTGTATCTGAAGCGATGAATCAGATGATCGGTACTTCAGCTACCTCAATGTCAGAGATATTCGATAAAACCATCAGCATATCACCTCCCCGGGTAAGACTGATCAATGTGAAAGAAGAGGCCGCGCAGATAGAGCCGGATAAAAAAGAAGTGGTAGTGATTTCTTTCAAGCTGAAAATTGGAGAGCTTATGGAAAACCAGACAATGCTGGTGATGAACCTTGATGCAGCCAAAGAATATGTCCGGTATCTGGTGGGGGGAACCGCCGACGGGCTGGCCGGTTGATACGTGGGCTTTGATCCTCTCATTGCTGTCTCTAAGTATCACAGGCCCACATCGTAACCTCAGTTTTTTGATCCCAAGAAATACGAAGCATTTCCTGGCACACCCTCATACTATTTTTTTAGTCTGATATATCCTTTCTCTTTAAGGAGCCTCTCCGGTTCTNNGGGGACGGTTCTTCTGTCTATGCTTGGAGAGGATCGAAGGAAACATTCGCGCCCCGCTACCCATAGACAGAAGAACCGTCCCCGTGTCTGCGAAACCGTCCCCGTGTCTGCGTCCCCCTGTCACACCCGGCCCTCGTGATGTTTTTCGGCTTCGCGGATGAAGGCGGGGATGAATTTCTCCAGGTCTTCGATGATGCAGATGTCGGAGTTTTTAAATATGGCGGCGTCGGGGTCGCGGTTAATGGAAACCACGGTTTTGGAGTCTTTCATGCCGGCGATATGCTGCATGGAGCCGGATATGCCGCAGGCCACGTAAAGCTGCGGGGAAACCTTTTTGCCGGTCAGACCCACCTGGGCGTTGTATTCGAGCCAGCCATTATCACAGGCCACCCTGGAACCGGCGATAGCGGAGCGGTTGAAACAGGCGGCCATTTCACGGATCAACTCTAAATTCTCGGCTTTGCCGATTCCTTTGCCGGCGGCGATGACCACTTCCGCGTGTTCAAGTTCGGTATTGGATTGGTCGGAAATGCTGAAATGCACATTGGATGTATGGACCGGTTGGATGTCGGCATTCATATAACGGACCATGCCGGGTGCTGCCTGCTGATCATAGGCGGGAAAAGCACCGGGAAGAACGGTGATTACAAGGGGCTGTTTCCCTTCTTTATACAACATATCCAATTTGCCGTGAAAACCGCTGCGGCGGTACCTTATACTGCCATCGGAAAGCTCGATCCCGCTTACGGAAGTGATGCAGCTTCCATCTAAGAGGGCTGCCACCCGGGGGGCGTAATCGTAGCCGGTGGAGGTATGGGCGATGATGATGATGTTGGGCTTGAGCTCCCCGGCTGCCAGGAGAGCTGCTTTTTCCCAGCCTTCAGCAGTATATTCGGCGAGACCGGGGCTGTTTATCACCAATAGATCAGCGCCGGAAATGGCATCGGTATCAGGAGTATTTCCCGGCAATACGGCGGTGATGCTGGAATTATAAAAGCCGCCGATCCGGGCAGCGCAGGCAAGCAGCTCATAGGTGACCGGCAAGATCCGGCCTTCGCTTTGTTCACAGATGATCATGATCGAATGGTCCATACTGGTTCTCCTTTAAATGAGAGATCTTTCATGGAGCAGCTGCCATAATGCGGCTGCTTTTTCAGCGGTGGAGCCTTGAAGCGTAAGCCCGGCACGATCGGATCCGGCCTCCAAAACCTTTTCCACTGTTTCGTATTTTGCATCAAGCAGGCTGTCATCATAGCTGATCTCCTCGATCTCAGTGCTTTTGGCCCGCATGACATTGGACAGGGAAGGGTAGCGGGGCCGGTTGATGCCTGACTGGACCGCAGCCAGGGCAGGCAGCTTAAGCTCCATAAAACACCGGTGGCCGGCATCCAGTTCCCGCTCCACATACAGGCATTGCTTTTCCAGATCGACTTCCAGCTTCATTACCGAAGCGGCCGAGGGTATCCCCAGGCGGGCGGCGGTCATGGGCCCGGTCTGGCCGGACATCATGTCTTCTGACATCACACCGGTTAAGATCAGATCATAATCCCGGTCCCGGCAGAATTCAGCGATGAGGCGTGACTTGATGGAGGGGCTAAGGTAATCCTCGTGTTCATAGCGCAGGTGAAATCCCTGATCAGCTCCCATCTCCATGCAGCGCCTGATGGCTGCTTTGACCCGGGCGGGGCCGATCGATACGATGTCGATCATGGTGCCGGGAAGCTTTTCCCGAATCTGCAAGGCTGCTTCCACTGCATGTTCATCGTATCGATTGATCCAGTAAGATGCGTTTTCAGCGTAACCGGCCCAGGCTTTTTCCGGGTCCACCGTGATCCTGGATTCCTGGTCGGGCACCTGTTTTATACATACCAGTATTTTCATATCTGTCCTCAGTCAGTACTGCACGCCTATCCAGGTAAACCGGGGGCAGGGCAGTAATTTTTACGCAGCAAAATCTGCAAATTTTATTGGGCATTTCTTCATATGATTTAATTATAGCCATCATATTCCCGGCTTGATGAAAAGTCAATATAAAAAACGGACGTCCGTCTTTTTTTGCTTGACTTCCTGGCCATATATATCTATTGTAAATTTATAGGGAAGTATAGTTTGGGTCCAAAGGAGAAGTGATATGAGCGAATTGGTTTTTATCCGCCACGGGCAGGCTTCATTTGGCCAGGGGGATTACGATATCCTTTCCGAACTGGGAAAGGAACAGGCACTGCTGGCAGCGCAGCATTTAGTACATACCGGATTCACTTTTGACCGGGCCTACTCGGGGACGCTGAACCGTCAGGTGGATACGGCGGCCATTGTTCTGGAGTATTTGCAGGACAGCACTGACGCAGCCCTAACCCTTACCAGGATCGAAGGGCTCAATGAATACCCTTTCGAATCGATCATACGTCATTACTTTCCGCTGCTGGCGGAAGAAGACCGTTCTCTTTGCCCCCATGTCGAAAACGCCTACACTGATAAAAGATCTTTTCAGCTTCTGTTTGACCTGTCTGTCAACCGGTGGCTGGCGGGGAAGGAAGATCCGGAGGGGGTGGAGGGCTGGAACCGGTTTGTCGGGCGGGTGGAGGCTTCCATCCGGCAAATCGCTGCCGAAAATGATAAGCAAAGCCGCATCCTGATCTTCTCTTCGGGCGGGGTGATATCAGCTGCACTGCATCTTGCCACCGGCATGACTCCCTATGCATCGATGCGAACGGGATGGGGACTGGTCAACACTTCGATCACAAAATTCAGGTTCGGCAGCGCCGGCCTGATTTTGCATACTTTTAACAGTTACCCGCACCTTGAAAATCACCGGGCAGGTGAACTTATTACCTACAGATAAGGAGGAGCATATGGATTTTGCAGTATCGGACAAAATGAAGACCATTACCGGCATGATCAATGAGTTCGTGGACAAAGAGCTGATCCCCCTGGAGCACGAGTTTCTCACCAGGGACTTCACCGAGATGGAACCGGTGTTGGAAGAGAAACGAAAAATGGTGAAACAGATGGAGCTGTGGGCGCCCAATCAGGCCAAGGAGTACGGCGGCATGGGCCTTGATCTGGTGGAACACGGCCTGGTGTCTGAGGCTCTGGGCAGGACACCCATCGGGCATTATGCCTTCAACTGCCAGGCGCCGGACGCGGGCAATATGGAGATCCTTCACAAATTCGGCACCGAGGAACAAAAGGAAAAATACCTGCGGCCGCTGGTGGAGGGCAGGATCCGCAGCTGCTTTTCCATGACCGAGGTGGAAATGCCCGGCTCCAATCCGGTCATGATGGACACTACAGCGGTCAAGGACGGCGACGATTACATCATCAACGGCCAGAAATGGTACACTTCCTCGGCGGACGGCGCTGCCTTCACCATCTGCATGGCCGTCACAAACCCCGAGGCTCCGCCGCATCTGCGCGCCAGCATGATCATCGTTCCCACCGACAATCCGGGTTTTAATCTGGTGAGGAACATCCCGGTGATGGGGCATGAGGGCAGCGGCTACTTCAGCCATGGCGAAGTATTGTTCCAATCCTGCCGGGTACCGCAGAGTAACCTTTTAGGACCGGAAGGCATGGGCTTTGTCATCGCCCAGGAAAGGCTGGGCCCCGGGCGTATACACCACTGCATGCGGTGGATCGGCGTCTGCAATCGGGCCTTTGAGCTGATGTGCAACCGGGTGAACCAGCGGATCATGTCGCCGGACGGCCAGACTTTAGCCACCAAGCAAATCATTCAGGCCATGGTGGCGGATTCGGCTGCGGAA
>DBRM01000049.1:474-981 GCA_002305965.1 Syntrophomonas sp. UBA1368 | reverse complement strand
TTTTTCTTCCGCCATGAACGGGCGGCCCGTATCTATGACGGAGCCGATGAAGTGCACAAGATGAACGTGGCTCGGGCCATACTCAAAAAATATGCCCAGCAAAAGTAAGGAATGATCACAATTTATGATATACAGCGAATTTAAAAAAATGGTCAATATCTCCAAGGAAGAAATCTCTGGGCAGATCCTGGAGCACAACCGCGACTCCATCAAAGTCAAGAAGGAGCAGAAGGTGATCGAAAACCTGATCAGGATCATCGATGCCACCCTGGATATCTGCAGCAAAAAGAGCTTCCAGGCCATGAGTATCAGGGATCTTTCGGCGGCTTCCGGCTTGAGCCGCGGTGCACTGTATTCCTATTTCACCAATAAGGAGGACCTGCTGGTTCTGATCCTGGCCCAGGGCCGGGAGATCGCCAACCGGGTCCTGACCGAACAGATCGCCAGGGGCAGCGGCCCGGCGGAAAAGCTGAGACTGGCCATCAAGTCCCACATTTATCTTTCCGA
>DBRM01000049.1:0-315 GCA_002305965.1 Syntrophomonas sp. UBA1368 | reverse complement strand
TGATCAAATAATTTTAGGGGGTGTGATATGAGTGATTTGACTGATCGCGCAACATCCATAAGGAGCGGCGAGGAACTTGATGCTAAAGTGGTGCTGGAATTCTTAAAAGCTAGTATCCCCGGACTGGACGGTGGGATCGAGATCAAGCAATTTCCCAGCGGGTTTTCCAACCTGACCTATTGGGTAAAGGTGGGGGACCGGGAGATGATCCTGCGCCGGCCGCCCTTCGGCAAAAAAGCCAAGACCGCTCACGACATGGGGCGCGAGTATAAAGTGCTCAGCGCCTTGAAGCCTCATTTCCCTTATTGCCCGCAG
>DBRM01000052.1:19538-21393 GCA_002305965.1 Syntrophomonas sp. UBA1368 | reverse complement strand
GTGCAGGGCTTCAAAAACCACCACCTCATGACCTAAAATTGCCAGGTCTGCGGCGGCAGTAAGTCCAGCGGGTCCGGCGCCGACCACGGCAACTTTTTTCCCGCTTTTACCCGGCAGGTCTTTTTGGACTTTTTCGGGCTGGTTCATCTCCCAGTCAGCAGCAAATCTTTCCAAACGGCCGATGGCTACCGGTTCAAATTTTTTACCCAGAACGCAATATTTCTCACATTGGTTTTCCTGGGGACACACCCGGCCGCATATGGCGGGCAGATTGTTTTTCCGCTTGATGGTATCGATAGCCATCTGATAATCATGGGCTTTGATATGTTTGATAAATTCCGGGATCTCTATTTCCACCGGGCACCCGTCCATACAGGTGGGTTTCTTGCAATCCAGGCAGCGGGAGGCTTCCAGCAGAGCCAGTTCCTCGCTGAACCCTAAAGCAACTTCGCTGAAATTGGTCACCCTTGCTGCTGCATCCTGATGGGGCATGGCCTGTCTTTCTACTCTGGCTTTTTCTTTTGGCACTGGCATTCACCTCCTGAACAACTATGCTCTTGCGCTATTTTCTCTTCCGCCAGAAACATCCGGCTGCGGTTCCGGGCTAATTGCCAGTCCACCAGATGCCCGTCGAATTCAGGTCCGTCCACGCAGGCAAATTTAGTCTCGCCGCCGACTGCTACCCGGCAGGCTCCGCACATCCCGGTGCCATCTACCATAATGGGGTTCATGCTGACTATGGTTTTCACGCCGTAAGAACGGCTTGCCTCAGACACCGCCTGCATCATCGGCAGCGGCCCTATAGCTGTGATCAGGTCTATATGCACTTCATCGGCCAGCAGTTTGGAAAGCACATCGGTTACAAAGCCTTTCTTCCCGATACTGCCGTCGTCACTGGTGATATGGATATGGTCACTGACCGCTTTCATTTCGCCCTGCAGGATCAGCTGTTCGGCTGTACGGGCACCGATTATGGATATCACTTCATTGCCCGCCGCTTTGAAAGCTCTGGTAATAGGATATATAGGAGCGATCCCGACTCCCCCGCCAATACATACGACCCGGCCGAACTTTTCTATTTCTGAAGCCCGACCCAAAGGTCCAACCAGATCAAGAATATTATCCCCCGGTTCCAGCCTGCCCAAATCAGCAGTACTTCTGCCCACTTCCTGGAATATCAGCGTGATGGTCCCCTTCTCCCGGTCAAAATCAGCCATGGTCAACGGGATCCTTTCGCTCTTTTCATCCTGGCGCAGGATAATAAACTGGCCGGGCTTTGCTTTGGCAGCAATTTCCGGAGCTGCTGTTTCAAACAGCTTGATCCCCTGTGCCAGGATCTCCTTGCGTATTATTTCATACATCTCATCGCTCCCCCAGTCAATCAATCTTCAAAATAGGTTTTGGTAACTTCCACCGTTACTTTATCGTCAGACCGGAGCCTGACCGCCAGGCTGTAAATCTTAATAAGCTCATAATCAAAGAAATAGCGCCCTGCATAGATCTTTCCCTGGTAAAAGGAATGATCCGGGCCGGATACCTGGGTGCGCAGCATTTTGACTGCCACACTCATCAGTTTTAGCCACTGCCAGGCAATAGCGATCTGGCTCATGAAGTCCAGGAACAAAACGCTGTCGGCTAAAAATGCTTCTCTGGTGATCCAGGCCTTTTTATCCAGCAGCTCGGCGGTCAGCTCCTTCATTAACACCACAGCTTCCTTCAAGCTCTGGGTCTGTTTCGCCAATTCCGGATAGCCTTCTGATTCCACGATGGTTTTTTCTACTTCGCTGATATATAACTGGAAAGCCCGTCCCTGGTTCATACTAACTTTGCGCCCGAGAAGATCCTGCCCCTGTAT
>DBRM01000052.1:18458-19474 GCA_002305965.1 Syntrophomonas sp. UBA1368 | reverse complement strand
GGATAGGTTTTAAGAATAGGGATCAACAGATCCACCAGCAGCCCATTCTCTTCCGCATTTTCTCCCACGTTCATCAAGTCCTGATATAACGCTGTCTGGACAGCCAGCGCCAGAGAACCTTCCAGCACCGCCTTCTGGAAAAGCAGCATCCTTTTGATATCAGCATGTTCGATCAACTCCACCATAGGGGCGGCAGGATCCTTTTGATCAGGTCTTCTGCCTTGTTTTCTCTGCTGGGCATATTCAAGGGCTGCATAATAAGCGCCGGAAATTTTGCTGATGGCACCTACCCCAACGTTGATCCGTTCTTCATTCATCATCATAAACATCTGGGCCAGCCCCTGGCCTTCCTGTCCAACCAGCCAGCCGCGGCAATTTTTTTCATCCCCCATGGAAAGCTGGCAGATGGGAGAACCACGATAACCCAGCTTATGTTCAATACCGCTGCAGACAACGTCATTAAATTCCAGTTCACCCGCCTCATTAACACGGTATTCAGGAACGATAAAAAGTGAGATCCCGGCCACGCCTGCTGGCCCATCCTTAAGTCTGGCAAGCATCAAATGTACCACATTGTCCACCACATCGCTCTTGGCTGCAGAAATAAAAATCTTTTTTCCTTTGATCATATAATAACCCTGATCTGTGGGCTCAGCAGTGGTAGTCAGATCTCCCAGGGAACTGCCGGCGTCCGGTTCTGTCAAAGCCATGGTCCCCTGCCATTTGCCGGAATACATTTTTTCCAGATAGGTGTCTTTCATTTCCCGGGTACCGAAGTGATAAATGAGATTGGCGGCACCCGCTGTCAGCATGGGATACACGTACATGGAATAGTTGGCCGCGCCAAACACATAATTGGCAAGAACTTTTACGGCAAGGGGCAATTGCTGTCCACCTACATCATAAGGTTTTTCCGCCTGGATCCATCCGCCCTGGCCCATCTCCTCCATAAACGGCAAGATAGCTTTATTGACATATACCTGCCCGTTTTCCCAACGGGGCGGTTCGGTGTCCAT
>DBRM01000052.1:8600-18438 GCA_002305965.1 Syntrophomonas sp. UBA1368 | reverse complement strand
TCTCAAAAACCTCATTGAGTAAAAAATCTACATTCCTTCTGCTGAAAAATCTCATTGCCATTTTTCCACCCCCATCATAAACCACAATTATTTTTCAGCCTGTTCCTCCCCATGCGCTGCTGTAAATGCTTCAAGCACTCACAACCAGGCCCATATTCTAAATAGTAACATATTATATTTGCCGAAAACCACTTGCAGCAGGTATACATGTTGTGGATTGCAAAAAAATTGCCGGCCTGATCAGACCGGCAATTTCTTATAGTTTTATGAATTCTAGTAATCAAATGCTCCCTGAGGAATCTGCAGTGCGGAATCATCGCCTTCTTTTACGATATCAGTGATGGTCCATACCTGAGGAACCACATTATATAAATAGTATCTTGCCGAGTAGACTTTTCCGGTATAGAAGTCATAATCGTAATGTTCGGGGCCAACTTCTTCCGCACGTTTTATAGCGATCATAGCTTGTTCCAGGATACACCATGCGCCATAAACGATGGAACTGGCAGTAAGAATGCGGCGGGCATACAGAGGCATCATATCGATTTTACCTGCACCCATGAATCCGATAACCGCTCCCTGCAGTTCTGCCAGACAATCAACGGCCTTGCAGAATTTCTCGAATTCTTTTTCAAGTCCCGGGGTGTTTTTGTTGGCATCAGCGAAGGCTTTAACTTCTGCATACCATTTCGCATATACGGAACCTTTCTTCATGGTCCATTTACGGCCAATAAAGTCCAGGGACTGAATGTAGTTGGTTCCTTCCCAGATGGAGTAAATTTTGCAGTCACGGGCGATCTGTGAAACCGGATACTCTTCGCAATAGCCGTATCCGCCATAAGCCTGAATGGCTTCACAGCACAGATTCCATACTTCATCGGTAGGATAAGCTTTGGTCATCGGGGTTACGATTTCGATGAAATCATTGGCAGCCTGTCTCTTTTCCGGATCGGGATCTTTGGCGCGAATATCGAACATGAAGAAGGTCTTCATGATCATGGCCCGCATTACCTCCACCAGAGCCTTGCCGTTCATCAGAGTACGGCGGATATCCGGATGCTGAATAATAGGAACGCGTGGGCCCTTCATATCGGTCAAAGGACGTCCCTGGATACGTTCTTTGGTATATTCACGAGCATTGTAAACCGCATTGGCGGAACAGGCCAGACCCAGCAGACCGGTTCCCAGGCGGGCAAAGTTCATGCATTGGAACATCTGAGCCATGCCCTGACCTTTGCCGTCTTCTCCCGGAGGATCGCCGATCAGATAGGCACGGCAGTTATTGTTTTCGCCCATGGCCAGAGAAGCCGTTATAGAACCGAACTGTCCCATTTTATGTTCGATACCGGTGCACTGAACGTCATTATCCGTCAAAGTTCCGTCATCTTCCACCCAATATTTCGGAACGATGAAAAGTGATATTCCGCTGGTGCCTTCCCTGGCACCTTCAATTCTGGCCAGATACAGATGGATGATGTTTTCGGTAAAGTCATTGTCACCGCCGGTGATAAATATTTTATTCCCTTTGATTTTATAAATTCCAGGTACATCAGTGGGATAGGCCTTGGAAAGAATATCCCCAACGTCAGATCCTGCTGTAGCTTCTGTCAGGCACATGGTTCCGGCCCATGTCCCGTCCATCATCTTGGGCAGGAATTTTTCCTTCAGTTCTTCTGAAGCAAATGCTTCGATCAATTCTGCGGAGCCGGTCGTCAAACCTATGTAAGGCATGAATGCCGGGTTGGCAGCTGCTGTCATTTCCTGAGTCATCGCGAACAAAAAATTAGGCATGGTCATGGCATCTTCACCATACCCGATGTTGGCGGTTCCCCAGCCATCCTGCTGCATTTTATGGAACAAAGGACCAAAGGAAGGCGGCGTCTTTACTTTACCATTGGCAAAGACGCATGGATTTGAATTCCCATCTTCATTGGTGGGTTCGATAATTTCTTTAGCCATCTTGCGGAAAGGTTCCAGAATGGATTTCACATCATCTTTGGAATAGTAATCAGCAAATTCCTTATACGCAAATACCTGATCGGTAGGCAGCCACTCCTGGGCTATAAATTCAAAATCACGAGTGTTCAAATAAGCAAAATTAGCAGCCATTATTTTTTCCCCCAATTCAAGAACTGAGTCCCCCTCAATTCTGTGTAATTTTTTTCTTTTTGAACGGTTATCCTAAGGGCAAGAAGCGCATTACTCCATTTCACCCCCTTATAATGCGCGTGATTCTGACATGTATTGTTCCGGCAAAAAAACTAATTTGGCTCATATTATTCTTCCATATAATATTCAGCCTTAGTTTTTTCAACAACGTAAATTATTGTTTACTATAAATTTCGCATTAAAATAAAAATATCCTGCCTGAGCAGGATTTTTTAATTTATTTAATCTTATATTTCATTAACTCCCCGTCATTGCTATGCACCCGCTGCACCTGCCCCAATACCGCCAGATGTTCCAGATGGGCCACAGCTTCCCCGGTGGCAAACCACTTCTGGAAATCGGGAAAGTCCTCCCAGGAATCATATTTTAAATCCCAGTGCATGCGGCTGGCTGCCTGATAGGCTGTCATCTCTCCTGCCCGGAGGATCTCCAGCAATTCAGCCAGCCTTCTCCGGTGGTGCTCCATCAACTCACTGATCCGCCGGCGATGATCGTAGATCAAACTGCGATGCCCCGGCAAAACCACTTTGATTTCCATGGCCTCCACTTTCTTCAGACTTTCCAGATACAGTCCCAGACAATCGAGTTCTCCTCCCCAGGGTGTGATATTGGAAGTGATCCCGTCCAAAATATGGTCACCAGAGAAAAAGAGCTGCTGCTCCGGTTCATACAGGCACATGTGTCCGGGAGAATGGCCCGGAGTGCTGACACAGGTAAACTGATAGGGTCCAGCTTCAAGCCGGTCGCCATCTTCAACAAAAACCGGTGTTATCTTTGCGGCCCTGGCGATATAATCGTCTATATCATCGGTATTTCGATTGATTCTAATTACCGGGAAGCCATGCATCCGGTAAAATTGATCACTGGCTTTCCAGTAATCCGGCTGCATAAACCGTTTGACGATATGTGCATCCGTCCGGCTGTAATACACGACAGATCCTTCTGCAGCAAGTTCCCCCAATAACCCCACATGATCACCATGGGCATGAGTGATAAAGAAATCCAGATCTCCGCGATCGATCCCCAGCCTGGCCAGGGCCTCGAACTGCACCGCTTTACATTCCGGCCAGTTAAAACCGGTATCAATCATGAGGTGACGTTTTTCTCCCCTGATCAGATAGGAATTCAATACCCGCAGAGGGTTTCTGGGTAAAGGTACGGAGATCAGATAGATATTCGCTGCTATTTCTTGCGGCATAACCGGATGCACTTCCTTTGCCATTACTTTATTCTGTGGTATGCAAAGTAGAACTTTTTTTCAATTTTAATATTTCCTCCCGTTCCTGTCTAATAAGCCGCCGCTTCCGGCCGATCTCACCGGACCCGGCGGAAAAGTTCCCTGCGAGAAAAATACTCCCGCCGACTTTTAATCAGTCAGCGGGAGCATGGACGAACGATTAAAACAAGGTCTAAACGATTTTGTTGGTCCTGCGCCAGATCTTCATTTTCTCGGCTTCTTTTATCAGGTCGTCACGGAAGTCCGGGTGTGCCAGTCTGATCAGCTTTTCGGTACGGGCCCAGGTGGAAACAGCTTTAAAAGATTCCCAGCCGTATTCGGTAACAATGATATGTACCATCTGGCGGGGAACTGTTGTAACTGATCCCGGTGTCAGTGTCGGTACGATCCGGGAGCGAACATTGCCTTCCTTATCCTTATAAGTTGACGGCAGGCAGATCAGACTGCGCCCGCCTTCGGACCAGTAAGCCCCCAGGGTAAAGTCTGACATCCCGCCATTGCCGGATATCTGTCTGAACCCTGAGCTCTCTGCATTGACCTGGGAGTACAAATCCACCTCCAACCCCTGGTTGATGGAGATCAGATTATTGATTTGAGCTACCCGGGCAGGATGGTTAACATAGCCGACATTGTAAGAAGCGAGGGCCGGGTTGTGATCGATCCAGTCATACAACTCCTGGCTGCCCAGGGTAAAGGTATAAACGATCTTGCCATCATCAACATTTTTACGCCGGCCATTCATCTTACCGGATTCCCACATATCCATGTAAGCATCCACCAGCATTTCGGTATTGCCTCCCAGATCTTTCAGGTCTGTTTCATTGATCATTTTTCCTACCAGATTGGGCATGGCACCAATTCCTAACTGGATACAATCACCGTCATGGATATGACACATTACTTGCTCGGCAATTTTGCGGTCAATTTCTGTAGGTTCGATTTGCGGCAGGGCAAATAGAGGCTCATTTTCACTCTCTATTATATAATCCACTTCGGAAACATGGACCTGCTCCCGGGCGCCCCCCAATGCCACCGGAATATTTTCATTGACTTCCACGATTACTTTGTCTGAGCTCTTGATTTGTGCATAGGCGACTGAATTATGAATGCCAAAGTTGAAGAAACCATGCTTGTCCATAGGACTGACACGGATGCAAAAGGCTTTGCGCGGCTCCGTTCCCAGCTTTTCATAGTCGGTGCGTACCCAGCGAAAATAATCCTCTGCTTCACCGAAGTTGACCGGATGATAGAATACACCGCCGCACTTTTCCTGCATGATCCTGGATGCGGCGCTAAACTGAAGATCCATATAGGTAAAGACTTCCCCCATAGGATCTTTCATGACCACTTCCGGGATCGGCGGAACAGTTACCGCTACCATTACTTTAATGTCGCTGAGTTCCTCCTTGCGGGCCGCCAGAGCTTTGTCAAAAGCAACCGGTTTGCCATTGAACATGGCATAGTCGACCCAATCCCCCGGCTGTACGATACGCGCGGCTTCCTCTGCCGTACACAGCCGGTCCTTGTACATCTGTAAATAATCTCTCCCCATCCTATTACCCCCTTATACATACGATACGAAATTTTTATTACCATAATCATACTATCTCGGAAGATTAATTTAAAGAAATTACTTTTACGAAATAATTTTTAAATAATTTACGCAATTGTGACAAAGTCACGGTCCAACAGCACAAGAACTGGTACAAATCATTGATTACCAGTATAATGTAATAAGAAGGTTGCTTTTTATTATCAAAAACACATTTGCCAGCTAAATATTTGGCCACAAAATAAAGGAGGGACACTATGTTTAAAAATATTTTGGTTCCGGTGGATGGCTCAGACCAATCCCTTCACAGCGCGGAAATTGCCGTAGAACTGGCTGCAGAGCATGGCGGGAAGATCCACCTGCTGCATATTATCCGTCCTTCTGATTATTCCTTTACCGGAATTGATATTCTGGACCTGGTACAAAAAAGTGCCGGGGAAATTGTTAAGCATACGGAAGCCAGTCTCAAGGATATGGCTGAGAAGGGCAATGTTACCATAACCAGTGAAGTAACCATGGGAAATCCTGCTTCCGTGATCGTTGAACGGTCCAAGCAGGGATATGATGCGATCGTAATAGCCAGCCGGGGTCTGAGCGGACTCAGCGAGATCCTGCTGGGCAGTGTCAGCAATGTGGTAAGCCACCACGCCCATTGTCCGGTTTTACTGATCCGTAATTGATTGAAACACAACTTTTCAGGCCGGCTGCTTGTTAAAAAGCGTCCGGCCTTTTTATCGTGCACCCAATAGGATATACTAACTGTGTTTTAATTTTCATGATAAAGGAAAAACTTCTTATGTTAATTCTGCAGGATAAACAACTTCGCACCACCATTCTGCGTACTGCACTGCCAGCCATGATGGAGATGATCCTTTATATGCTGATCGGTATCGTGGATGTGGCCATTGTCGGTCGTTTAGGAGCGGCTCCCCTGGCAGCTGTAGGCGTGGGTGCGGAAATATTTTTTGCGGTAGTTTTGATCCTGGAAGCCCTGGGAATCGGCTCAGCCGTCCTGGTTGCCCAGGCCAAAGGCGCCGGACGTTTTGAAGACGCCAACCGGATCGCCAGCCAAACGGTCATGCTGGGTTTGCTGATCGGGATCATCGCCGGAGCCCTGGGTCTGGTTTTTACTGAAGATATCATCCGCCTGTTCAATGTGGAAGCGGCAGTATTTACGCAAGCCGTTGCCTATTTGCGCATCACCTTCTGGGTGACTCCCATCGCGCTGACTTTCTATATGATCTGTACCGTTTACCGGGGTTGGGGCCGAACGGAAATCCCAATGTATATGGCATTGGCAGTAAATATCATCAACATTGCCGGGGTTTACATACTTGTATATGGAAAGTTTGGTTTTCCCCGTATGGGAGTGGCAGGTGCGGCACTGGCAACTTCCATCGCTCACGTATGTGGATTTGTTATAGGGGTCATCTTTCTCAGCCGCGGTCAAGGCCAGTTAAAAGTGCAGTGGCAATGGATGAAAAAATTGAGCCTTTCAGTAATCAGGAAAATATTCTCTCTTGGCATTCCCAGCTTTGCCGAGCAATTCTTCAATAATTTCAGTACCATCACATCGGTATATTTGATCGTATCCACCGGCACCCTGGCCTTTGCCGCCCACCAGGTAGGGGTAACTGTCGAATCCTTATCCTTCATGCCCGGCATTGGTATCGCTATTGCAGCTACCGCGCTGGTAGGAAGAAGCATCGGCGCCAGGAATACAGCTGAAGCCAGACGTATGGCCCGGGGCACCATGGAGTTTGCCCTGCTGATCATGGGCTGTTTCGGTGTGGTATTCGCCCTGTTTCCTTATCAGGTGGCATCGCTTTTTACCAATGACCGGGAGATCATAAATATTGCCGGCCTGCTGCTGCGTATCGCCTCACTGGAACAGCTGACCATTGCCATCGCAGCTGTCCTGGGTGGAATATTGCGCGGTACCGGGGATACACGAACACCTATGTTCATCACAATATTACTCACCTGGGCATATCGGATTCCCATGTTATATTTGGTAATCCGCGTCCTTCATCTGCCCATCCAGTTTGCCTGGATGGTATTCGTTTCCGATTGGCTGCTGCGGTCGATCATCCTGACGGTCATTTACCGGCGTAAAAAATCGCTGCAGCGCGGTCCGATAACCAATGAAGCGTAAAATGGCGGCTGCCCCGGAAGCGAAAAAAATATCCGTGGAAAGCATACTTCGAGATGCACAGCTTTTTTTCTGCCACTGACTGCAAAATTTTATTTGTCACCTTTATGTAACCTTCTCACACCTTTGGCACATAAATGTTACAAATCAGTTACACTTCAGTGTTAACGTCTGGCCTGCCTTTTTTAAGCCTTTATTTTTATTTGGAATTTTTCTGACCCTGGCCAAATCCCGTTATCACCATCAATCATCGGTCTTTTTATAGTCAGCCTCCTGTTTTTTTCTCGGGATCTTTTTTTATCTGGCACGCAAATTGCGTGTATATATGGCATAAGATTGTTAAATATTTCACAATATAAATGAAAGGATGATGACCAATGAAAACTGCACAAACAATAAAAATCAACTACTATACCAAGGCTGCCTATGAAGCAGCAAGTTCCCTTCCCTGTCCCCGGTCTGTCAGCGATGTATATAATCTGGGCGTAAGTTTGCATTACTGCGTAAGAGCCAAGTATATTGAAATCGCGGATCTGATGAATGAAAAAGCCTATTTGACTGACCAGGCTGCACAGCAGCTGAAAAACAAATTCACGATTGAGAAGCTGGCCGCCTACAATTTGAACGTACAGCTGGGAAAATTCTATGCCGAAGGCGGACCCATAATGGAAGACCCGGTTACGAATGAAACCGCGGCACAGATCCAGCCCTTCTTCAGCAGGAACATGAGCCGTTTTCTCCAAACCCTGGACGAACTTTCCGGCCAGGTGCTGACCAAAAGAATGAGCGGACAGGAAATGACGGCAGCAGTTGATCAGCAGATGGCAGAATCCCTCGCGGCTATGAAAAAAATGTTTCAGGATGAGGAAATTCAAATGGCCTTTGCTGACCTGATTGAAATGATACCGTCAAGATCCTAAACCAGACCCGTAACTATTATCAATAACCTTTATTCTATCAGGATTATGGGCCAGCTATAAACTCGATTGTGAAATAAGGAGCAAGAATATGTGTAATTGCAATGAAACTATACCTGATCTGCGCTATGCAGCATTGGAAAAAACCCTGGAAAAATACCAGGGAAAAAGCGGAAAAATCATACCGGCTCTGCAGGAAACCCAGGAGATATTCGGATATCTTCCTGACGATGCGATCAAAGCCATTGCCGCTGCGCTGAAGGTACCTTCCAGTGAAATATTTGGGGTTGCCACCTTTTACGGTCAGTTCCATCTGCAGGCCCGCGGTAAAAATATTATCCGGGTCTGCACCGGGACTGCCTGCCATGTGCAGGGCAGTGGTAAGATTTTGGATGCGATCACTCAGACCTTGGGGTTAACAGGCGGGATGATGACGACAGAGGACCTGCTGTTTACCGTGGAACCTGTAGCTTGCCTGGGTGCCTGCGGCATGGCCCCGGTGATAATGATCAATGAGGAGGCTTACGGAAGGGTCAGCCCTGATGATGTTCCGGAAATACTGGCGCAATACCAGGAAAAGGATGGAAAAGAAAAATGCATAGCCTAAACGACATGCGAAAGCAATTTCAAGATGCCCTGGAGGAATCACGAAAACATACCAGAGTGGTAATCGGATTGGGTACCTGCGGCATCGCTGCCGGCGGAGACAAAATCTGGCATGAGGTCAGCCGCTACATTGAGACCCATCGGCTGGAAGTAGAAATGATGTCCACCGGCTGCATCGGTATGTGTTACGCGGAACCGCTGATGGAAGTTCATATGCCTGGTGAACCGCGTTTTATTTATGGTAATCTGACGCCGGAAGCGGCTGTTGACATATTGAAACTGCATCTTTCGGAAGGCAAACCCTCTCCGGAGTACATTGTGGCTCAGGACCCCCGGGGCTTTGAAGCCGCAGCAAATATTACCCGGCTGGATGAAACTCCTTTTTATAAAAGGCAGACTAAAAATATTCTGGGGCGCTGCGGGATCATTGATCCGGAGCAGATCGTCCATTATATTGCCCTTGACGGTTATGCGGCTTTGGAAAAAGTTTTATCCGCTATGTCGCCGATACAAGTGATCGAGGTAATCAGCCGATCCGGTTTGAGAGGCCGGGGCGGCGGAGGTTTCCCCACCGGGCGCAAATGGGAAGCAGCCTATCACTCTTACGGCAGCAAAAAATATGTTGTCTGCAATGCGGACGAAGGGGACCCGGGCGCATTCATGGACCGCAGCGTACTGGAGGGTGATCCTCATGAATTATTGGAAGGTATGGCCATCTGTGGTTATGCCATCGGAGCAGATGAAGGATATATTTATGTGCGGGCTGAATACCCGCTGGCGATAAATAGACTGAAAAAAGCAATTCGCGATGCAGAATCCATGGGAATTCTGGGCGATAACATTCTGGGCAGCGGCTTTAATTTCAGGGTACAGATCGCTGCCGGTGCCGGCGCTTTTGTCTGCGGGGAGGAAACTGCCCTGATGCATTCCATTGAAGGCAAACGCGGCATGCCCCGGGTAAGGCCGCCGTATCCGGCCCAATCAGGGTTGTGGGGCAAACCCACCAATATCAACAACGTGGAAACCTACGCCAATGTTCCGGGTATCATCCGCCAGGGAGCGGATCAGTTTGCTGCCATGGGAACAGAAAACAGCAAAGGCTCGAAAGTATTCGCCCTGACCGGTAAGATCAACCGCACCGGTCTTGCGGAAGTCCCCATCGGCATTTCCCTGCGGGATATCGTATTTGATATTGGCGGTGGGAT
>DBRM01000052.1:3249-8576 GCA_002305965.1 Syntrophomonas sp. UBA1368 | reverse complement strand
TATGACTCCCTGTTGCAGCTGGGGGCTATGATGGGCTCAGGTGGATTGGTGGTTATGGATGAGGACACCTGCATGGTGGATGTAGCCAGATACTTTCTGCATTTCACCCAGGAGGAATCCTGCGGAAAATGTGCCCCCTGCAGGGAAGGCACCATGCGTATGCTGCAGATTTTGGAAAAGATTTGCGACGGCAAGGGAACTCCACAGGATCTGGATACATTGGAAAGTTTATGCCGGGTGGTCAAAACCACTTCCCTGTGCGGCCTGGGTCAATCCGCGCCCAATCCGGTGCTGGCTACCCTGCGCTACTTTCGTTCCGAATACGAGGCCCATATTTACGATAAGAAATGTCATGCCGGTGTCTGTACCGAACTGCTGGATATCACCATCAATGCGGATAAATGTAAAGGCTGTACGGTCTGCGTCGATGTCTGTCCCACAGGTGCAATCAAAGGAGAGCGGAAAAAGCCCCATGTCATTGATCCCGCAGTCTGCATCAAATGCCAGGCCTGTATGGTAAAATGCAAATTCGGCGCAATTTCCAGGGGTTAGCCTAAAAAGAGGAAGGTGAAAGAAATGTCTGAAACCAATGTCATGATCAATGGCATTAAAATAGGCGTGCCTGAAGGTGCCTCTATATTACAAGCTGCTGAAGCGGCTGGAATAAAGATCCCCACTCTGTGCTTCCACCCTGACCAGGAAGTCAAAGCCAATTGCCGGATCTGTGTAGTGGAAGTGGAGGGTCAAAAAAACCTGATGCCGGCTTGTGCCACCAAAATAACAGAGGGTATGGTCATCAATACCACTGCATCACGGGTGCTGGAAGCCCGCCGGATGATCCTGGAACTTATACTGGCTCATCATCCCCAGGACTGTCTGCATTGTGCCCGCGGGGGCAGTTGTGAACTGCAGCAAATATCTTCGGAATACGATGTGCGTTTCAGTCGTTTTCCCCAGGAGAACGCCGAGCTGTCCCTGGACCATTCCAGTCCTTCCATTGTGAGAGACCCGAACAAATGCATTCTTTGCGGGCGCTGCATCGAATGCTGTACCGAAACCCAGACCGTAAGTGCACTGGGACTGGCCCATCGTGGTTTTGAATCCCAGGTGGTTCCTTCCATCGGCCAGGATCTTTTCGAAAGCCCCTGTGTCATGTGCGGCCAGTGCATACATGCCTGCCCGGTGGGCGCCATCTCAGTACGTGAACAAACCGATGACCTGCTGGATGCTATCACTGATCCGGACAAAGTAGTGGTAACCCAGATCGCACCGGCAGTTCGGCTGGCAATTGCTGAAGCATTTGGCGCTGCCGGTGACCAGCTGCTGATGGGACAATTGGTCAGTGCACTTAAAATGCTGGGTTTTGATCATATCCTGCATACCAATTTCACCGCCGACCTGACAATTATGGAAGAGGCGCAGGAACTGCTGGAAAGAATCAACCATCATGGCACCCTGCCGATGTTCACATCCTGCTGTCCGGCCTGGGTGCGATTTGCCGAAGTGTTTTATCCCAGCAGTCTGGAGCATCTTTCCACCTGTAAATCACCGCAGCAAATGTTTGGAGCCCTGGTAAAAACCTACTGGGCGCAAAAAGCCGGGATTGACCCGGAAAGAATATTTTCAGTTTCCATCATGCCCTGTACAGCCAAAAAATATGAAGCAGTCCGCCCGGAAATGATCGACAGCCAGTATGCTGACGTGGATATGGTGCTCACCACCCATGAAATTGTCCGCTTGCTGAAGATGGCTGGAATAAACCCTCTTAACCTGCCTGAAACTGAATTCGATCCCTGGATGAGTGAATATACCGGCTCAGCGGTATTGTTTGGCGCCAGCGGCGGGGTCATGGAAGCAGCCCTGCGGACGGTCTGCGAAAAGGTGACCGGTAAACCGCTTGAGAAACTGGACTTTGTTGAGGTCAGGGGCATGAAGGGGATCAAAGAGGCCACAGTGGATATGAATGGTACCATCGTAAAGGTGGCAGCCGCACATACTTTGAGCAAGGCCCGGGTCCTGATGGAGCAAGCAGCGGCCGGGACATCCCCTTATCATTTCATCGAAATCATGGCCTGTCCGGGGGGTTGTATCGGCGGCGGCGGTCAGCCTTTGACCCTTAGTAATACACAGCGGGCACGGCGTATGAATGACATATATACTGAAGACCGAAGCCGAAAGCTGCGCAAATCCCATGAAAATCATGAGATCAAGCTTCTCTATGATGATTTTCTCCATGAAGCTCCGGGACACAGAGCCCATGAACTGCTGCATACCAAATATAGTCTGAAAAAGAAAAACCCTTAATAGAAGCCACCCGGGCTTTCATATATATCATGAACAAGAGGCTGTTCCCAAATAAATGCGGGACAGCCTCTTGTTTTCTCTTACATATTCTTGTTTACGGATGCTTCTATTCGGGGACACCGAACATCACAATGAAATCATAGTCGATCCCCTGCTCCTGACCGCTGCCTAAATATCCATTGACATTCTGCAGCATGACCCGCAGTTTATAACCGTTGTTTTCTGCCTCCAGGCTCATTTTCTCAACCGCGATATTTCCTTGCTTGCCGGGGCTGGCATGAAGCGGAAGGGATTTGACAAATTCATATAATCCGGTACCCACTAATTCCTGTCCCGCCGCGTCTGTGATCTTTATCTGCAGATCCATCCTGGAGACACGGTCAAAAATAAGCTTATAGGGCTTCCCGTCAACGATGAAATCATGTTCGGTCTTGTTCGCCGCCCATCGGTCTGAATAACTGTCATAGGCAATATCGTAGCCGCTGATGATATATGGCTTTTGCATATCGCTGCTCAGGAAAAAGTAATCCTGGTTCTCCTCCCCAGTGACCCAGGGATAAGTCGGCTCAAAGCCAAAAGTACTCTTCATTTTTTCATAGGGGTTAAAATTCTGGGGCAGCCAGGTCACATATTTTATATAATCGCGGCTGTTCAGATATTCCAGAATATTGGTAACTTCCACCTTCAATTCTTCAGGAGCATCAGCGTTGGCCTTGATTTTCCCCTCGGTAAGCATCCCCTCTGCCGTCAGCATGTTTTCCAGCCGGCTGATCTGACTGCTGCGGGAGACTGTAAAAGCATCCACCGGCGGGATCACAGAAATAATCGCCAGTATTGCTGCCAAAACAGCTATCATACCGTTTCTTTTAACCGGCTTGGTGATCAGCAGAACTGCACACACAATGGAAAACACCCCGAAGCCTGCCACATAGTAGCGGGATTCTGTAATACCATAAGCATTCAGGCGGATCCCCACTGAAATCAGCTGCATGATCACGATCGGGATAAGAAAGATGGGAAAGAACCGGCGATAAACAACAGTAAAGCGGTTTTCAATGGGACTGGCCAGGATATAGATGATAAGTCCGGCTGCTGCATAGGCTAGTACCATGCCTCCCAGTTGACCGGATGGCCAGTTTAAGGTCACCAGGATCTTGATGAAATAGGCGGCAAAAACCAGAGTATAGACCGCAATCAGAGGGACGGCAATATAGGATACCAGCACTTCAAGAAATTTGGGATAGAGACTGGCTTCTATTGTTTCTTCCCGGTCGGATTCTGCTTCTGAATTAAAACGAGGCAAAAGAGACAGGTAATAAACCGGGGCAAAAAAGACCCAGATAAGTGTCATCACATAGCCATAGGCATCCTGATTGATATTAAACAGCAGGACGTCGATGCCGGCAATAATGGCAGCACAGCCCATGCTGAGGACAGCGGAATAAAGCACGGCTACAAAGGCCGCTTTCAAGTGGATCAGGGCGGAGATATTGAAATCAAATTTTTCCCGCCAGGAAGGCAGCCAGATAAAAGCGCAGAACATGGCAAATACCGCCACAAAAGTACGGATTGTTACATCAAAACTGATGCCGGCCGCCGGATACAGGATGAGGAAATACCCTCCGGTAAGCAGAAGGGAAACCAGATAAACCAACAGGCGCCGCTTGTCAACAGCCGGGAATCGTTCACACAAAAACTGGGCCGTAACCCCTATAAACGCGCCCAGCAAAAAGGTATATGCCAGTTTCTCCACCATCATATCCGGGCTTTGTCCTGCCTGGTCATGAGCAATCATATAAAAGATCAGACTGACCGCACAAATCAGGCTGACGATGGTCAGCGGAAAGCGGGCTATGGTTATGAGGACCCGCTGCCAGAGACCCGCCAGTACTTTAAGCAGACGTTTCAATACGATCTCCTCCCTCTAATCTGATTCATTTATCCTCTTTTATCTTAATAATAAACTCTACGTAAAAATATGCCAAAGCTATCATGAATGAATCGTTACTAAACATGCAACCCGGAAAATTATTCACTAATAAATGTTCTATAGCATAATCTTATAGTTTATAAAAATTGTTATATTAAATATGCAAATTAAGGTAATAATAGATTATACTGAAATCAATGAGTGTTGGTATTAAATCATAAAGGAGGCAAAATCATGAAAGCTGGAGTACGGAACCAATTCGCCGGGGAAATCATCGAAATCAAAAAAGGTACGGTAATGGCAGAAGTAATCGTAAAAGCCGGTGACCATGAGGTAACATCGGTCATGACTCTGGATTCACTTGCTGATGCCGGATTTAAAGTAGGAAATAAAGTAACAGCACTGGTAAAAGCCGTCAATGTGGTACTGGTAAAATAACATACACAAATCAAAATGTATTATGGGAAGCCTCCTTGCAAGGAGGCTTCTTCAGTGTGTAAATAAAGTCGGCACCCTGCCAGCATTTTTTTGACGGTCTGGGATTTTTTAATGTATATGTTTGGTTCCCGGACCGTGATGGTGCCCGTGTTCTCCACAACAGCCATCATGGCACACATGGGGCTCGCCTTTTTTGTGGATGCCGGAAGCCTTAAGCTGAGCAGCAGTCTGCTCTTTTACGGAAGCCAGATAAATCTTGTACAATTTCTGCTGTTCCTTCAGTTCTTCCGCCGTCAGTCCCTGGCTTTTTTTCTTGCGTGCCAGTTCATTGATGCGTTCAATCATTTCTTTGGATATCATCGGTTACACCTCATTTTTAAATATTGCCGCTGCCTTTCCCCAATGAAGCCATTGCTCATTTGCCAAAATCGATAATAAGCAGCTCTTCATCCTCAGCATCCATTACATCCGGATTTCCCTGCCAGGTCAGGGTCAGTGTACCCTTATCTGACTGCCAAATAGTTTGCTGTAAAGTGTGGGGTACAAATTTAAAGCGGGGTGGATTCGCCAGACGGGCGTTACTCAGTCCCTGAATGGCATCTGCCAGACAAGGCGAACCCTGTACCGTAACCATCAGATCAGGTTCATTCAAATG